>NZ_WLVC01000002.1:0-293883 GCF_016859735.1 Lelliottia sp. RWM.1
TCATATGCCACCAACTGAATACGAAAAACAATATTATCAGCGGCTCGGAAGTGTCTAGATTATCTGTGGCGATTCATGTAACCCTGGAAAGTGACCAGGTGCTGTAGAGTCCTACACCTGCCCACATCAAACAAAAGAGACCCAAAATCGTCAACATGACGAACCGAATCGTAAAATTACGAAGCATTTGCATAGTGTGTTCCTTGCCGTTAGGGAGACACGTCCAGAGACGAGTCTTACCCTCGTTATCGGCAGGCGCTGTGGAAAATATAACCTTTTGTGATTCTTTTTGATTACGGAAAACGATCAACTCAGGTATTTTTCAAACCAGCTTAACGTTCGCTGCCAGGCCAGGCCTGCTGCGGCCTCATCGTATCTTGGCGTAGAATCGTTGTGAAATCCGTGGTTTACACCAGGATAGATATACGCCTCGTAAACCTTATTGTTCAATTTAAGAGCTGCTTCATAGGTAGCCCAGCCATCGTTAATATTTTTATCGAGCTCAGCGTAGTGCAGCAATATGGGAGCCTTAATTCTGGGTACGTCTGCCGCCGGAGGTTGTCTGCCATAAAAGGGAACGGCACACGCCAGTTCCGGGTACGCCACCGCTGAAGCGTTAGCCACACCACCGCCATAGCAAAAACCGGTGATCCCGACCTTACCGGTCGCATTCGGATGCGTTTGCATAAACGTAATCGCCGCGAAAAAATCATTCATCAGCTTTGTCGGGTCAACCTTCTGCTGTAACGCTTTCCCCTCCTCATCGTTTCCCGGATAACCCCCAACCGAGCTTAAACCGTCTGGCGCAAGCGCGATGTAACCGGCTTTGGCCACTCGACGCGCCACATCTTCGATATAGGGATTCAGCCCACGGTTTTCGTGTACCACAACCACGGCAGGAACTTTACCTGTGGCTTTGGCTGGTTTCACCAGATAACCCCGGACTTCGCCATGACCCTCGGGTGATGGGTAATGTATGTACTCCGGCAAAATATCCGGATCGGTGAATTTCACCTGCTCCGCCAGGGCATAGTCAGGCTTAAGCATATTGAACAGCGCCAGTGCCGTGACCCCGCCGACTGCATACCGCGCCGCCAGGTTGAGAAATTCACGTTTGGTGATTTTGCCGTGGGCGTAATAATCATAGTAATCAAGCAATTCTTGCGGAAAATCTTTGGCGGTCAGGCGTGTCATCGCTTATCTCCATGAATTGTGTTTTGATAAGCATAGAATGAAAACGCTGTTTCGAAAATTCATCGACAAGAAAGGAGACATCATGTCCTGGAACCCCTACTCCGGCCGCTATGAGAACATGCAGTACCGATACTGTGGAAAAAGTGGTTTGCGCTTGCCCGCTCTGTCACTGGGCTTGTGGCACAGTTTTGGTCATGTTCAGGCACTCGACTCCCAGCGCATATTGCTGCGCAAAGCCTTCGATCTGGGCATGACCCATTTCGATCTCGCCAATAACTATGGCCCACCAGCGGGCAGTGCCGAGGAGAATTTTGGCCGTCTGCTGCGTGAAGATTTCGCCGCCTACCGCGATGAACTGGTGATTTCGACCAAAGCAGGTTACGACATGTGGCCGGGGCCCTATGGGTCTGGCGGATCACGCAAATATCTGCTTGCCAGCCTCGACCAGAGCCTGAAACGTCTGGGTGTGGAATATGTCGACATCTTCTATTCCCATCGCGTGGATGAGAATACGCCGATGGAAGAGACTGCCTCTGCGCTGGCGCAAGCGGTACAAAGCGGCAAAGCATTGTACGTGGGGATCTCGTCCTACTCGACAGAACGCACTCAGAAAATGGCTGACCTGTTGCGTGAGTGGAAAATCCCGCTGCTTATTCATCAGCCATCCTACAACTTGCTGAACCGTTGGGTGGATAAGAGTGGGTTACTGGATACGCTGGAGGCCAACGGCACTGGCTGTATCGCCTTTACGCCGCTGGCGCAGGGGTTGCTGACAGGGAAATACCTGAACGGTATTCCTGATGGTTCCCGGATGCAGCGCGAAGGCAAAAAGGTACGTGGTCTGACAGAGAAAATGCTGACTGAAGCCAACCTGAACAGCTTGCACTTACTCAATGAGATGGCACATGCGCGCGACCAGACAATGGCGCAAATGGCACTTAGCTGGTTGCTGAAAGATGAGCGGGTCACGTCAGTGCTGATTGGCGCGAGCCGTCCTGAACAACTGGAAGAGAACGTTCAGGCATTGAATAACCTGCGTTTCACCGATGATGAGCTGATGAGAATTGACCAGCATGTCGCGGATGGAGAATTGAATTTGTGGCAGGCGTCGTCGGATAAATAGGTGATATTCCCCTCACCCGCCCTCTCCTCACTGGGGAGAGGTTAGGTTGAGGGGCGAGGGCAAATTACTTCTTACTGATCTTATCCAGATACCCCATCACAAACGCCGACAGTACAAACGTCAGGTGGATAATCACGTACCACATCAGTTTGTTATCCGGGATATTCTTCGCATCCATAAACACGCGTAACAGATGAATGGAAGAAATTGCCACAATGGATGCCGCAACTTTGTTCTTCAGCGACGTGGCATCCATTTTACCCAGCCAGCTCAGCTTCTCTTTGTGCTCGGCGATATCCAACTGGGAAACAAAGTTCTCATAACCGGAGAACATCACCATCACCAGTAACCCACCAACCAGCGTCATATCCACCAGCGACAGCAGCACCAAAATCAGATCCGATTCGGCAACAGAGAAAATGTTGGGCAAGACGTGAAAAATTTCCTGGAAAAACTTAATGGTCAGCGCGACCAGAGCCAGTGAGAGGCCAAAATAAACGGGTGCCAAGATCCAACGAGAGGCATACATTGCGTTTTCGAAAAAGCGTTCCATAGAGTCCTGTCAGCAAACGAAACCAGCGCCCAGTATATCTCAACGGCGATAACAGTTTGCAACAACTAACCAACAAAACACCTACACGTCATCAGGGTTAATTTCTGGGCGCGCGTACTCTGGCCACACCAGCACAACCAGTTCCGGATACGCCTCCAGACTAAACTCGCGAAAACATTGACGTAAGTTTAATACGTCTAAATCAGAATACGACACCTTCTCACCGTTAAGGCAGCGCTTTTTGATATTGTCATAATATTTATAGACTGCTGAATTCAGGTCGCTGCAACGACGCTGAGCTTCAAACAACCCCGGCGTGTCATTAATTTCTGACATCTTCATCCGCTTAATAGTGGCGTGAAGGAAGTCGATATATTCGTGATTCACCCTCCAGTACCATACGGGCGTCACCGAGTTCATCAAAACGGAAAAATGATCTTCCCCTTCCTCTTTAGTCATAGGTTCTGGTTGTAGAGGTTCACTGGCGTCTTTCGACACTTTCGTTTTATTGAACTCATGCATCAATAAAAGAACACCAGCGGTCAGTAATAGTAATGTGACGACCGTAAAAAAAATGCTGTTCATGGGTAGGCTCCATTTTTTTTGATTTTAAAATTGCCTCATGTTATTGTCAACGAATCTCACGCCTTTACCAACCCCACCCTGTTGAAATTAAAGGAAATTAAAATGCTGCCCGACAATCTCGTCCCGGCTAAGTACCACATTGCGCCTGTGGCACAGCAGTCGGCGGAAGCAGAAAAAGAGGCTAATTTCACTCAGGGGAAAAGAAAACTCTCCGATTTTGAGTCCGACATATTAATTGGTGTTTCCCGAACGGGGAAATCCCGTAATATGTTGCTGGAAGAACATGATCGTCATATAAAAGACCGTTTATTCCGTGTTGTAAAAATTGAAGCCTTTGTTCACCTTCTTGAGGATCTGCAGGCTGAAGGTGAAATAGATGCCCAGACACTAAGTCAAATAATGGCTGAAAAAACTAAAGAAATAAATGAAGCGGGTAATGAAATTTGGCTTAATCTTATTACTCGTGAAAAAAATAACCCTATATTTTATAACCTAGGGGAAGATTAACGTGAAGGAAGTTGAAGATAACAACGTTTATTTAACTTTAGATGACAAAAAAAGTGACGAGTTTATCTTAAAGCAAAATCTCGACGCGTTGAAAAACGCTAAAAATGTCGAGATGACCCGTATTACGCAAGACCTGGTATCGATACCAGCCACACTGGTACGCCTGAAATGGCAGAATCGCCGTGAAATTTATGCTTTACAGGTGAAAGAAGAGATTTATGGCGCAGTGATTAATGCCATTATGGAACAACGTCCTGATCTAAAAGAAAAGCTGCTGGGACGCCTGGAAACAAATTATCAATACCTGCTGGCCAGAGAAACCGCGACCCTGCGACTGACCCGTAAATTATCAGAGGGCGAGTATCACACCTCTAATGTCACCTTCGTCGCACTGGATGAAGAGGTCAGTGAATCCAAAACCAACCCACAAGGCTAATTAAATCGAAACACGGCTATTGCCTCTTTCAACTGCCCTGTCTGCTGCTGTTGCTCTTCAGCAACCTGCAATGTTTGCGCGACATGCCGCACATTCTCCTGCACACTGGCGTCAATACTGGCGATACTGCCATTCATCTGCGTAATACTTGCCCGCTGCTGTTCACTCATTAACGAAAGTTCTTCCAGCAATGAACGCAACCCTTCGACATTCTCAATAATGGATTTCATCGTCAGACCGGCCTGCTCAACCTGCTCCACACCGTGCTGAGTAGTGTGCTCTGAAGTGGTGAGGAGATGACGAATCTCTTTTGCCGCCCCTTCGCTACGCTGTGCCAGTATGCGAACCTCAGATGCAACCACGGCAAACCCTTTGCCATGCTCTCCGGCACGCGCCGCCTCGACAGAGGCATTCAGAGACAGAATATTAGTCTGAAACGTAATTCCATCGATCAGCTCCAGAATGTCGTAAATACGTCGTGACTCCTCGTGGATCTGCTCCATGGCACGAATCGCCTGACGAACATTCTCACCGCCCTGCTCTGCAACCTCACTCACGCTTAATGCCATTTCTCTGACCTGAGCCGCCTTGTCGCTGGTCTGCGTGGCAACCATATTGAGATGCTCCATCGCACTGGCTGCCGTCGCCAGCGACGTCGCCTGGTGATCGGTTCGCTCTGAGAGAGCCCGATTGCGCTGGCGCAACGACCTGGATGCTTCCAGTAACTGACCGATGTTTGTGCTGACCTGCTCCAGGGTATTGCGCATCGTGCCTAACGTCAGGCTGAAAGTCCGGGCAAATGAAGAATGCGTGGGGGGCATATCGGCGGCGAGTGTCAGAAAACCAGGTTCCCGATTAATAATGCCCGCAAGCTTTGCAACTTCACTGGCGGAGCGTGCATCTTGCGCCATACGAACCGCAAGCAAGATCAGAATCGCCGTTTGCACCACCACAAATAACCCGTGAAAAACCACCATATGAAACCCGGCGTGCATAAAGATCACCACACCAAACAGGCCATACTCTTGCAGGTAATTAAACACCAGATGATGAACGGCAATCGCAGCCGCCCCCATCAGTAACGGACGCCAGTCGCGCCAGGCCTGGAGGGCCGAGAGAAACACAAACACCGAAAAATGGTACTCGCTGTCGCCATTACCCAACTGAATGATCAGTGCAGACCAGGCCATCAGTATCACGGCAAAACTCAGACGTAACAGCAATGTACCTGGAAATAGCAGGGCTAGCGCCAGCGAAAGAACAAGTAAGAGAGTGCCCATACTTAAGGCCAGTGACACACCGTCATTCATGTAACCGATCCCCAGTGAAACACCCCACATGCCCCCTATCAGTACCAGCATTAACCGGTCAGCACGCTGTCGTATTGCAGCCAGAGAGATGAGTTCGTGTTGAGGTGCATGCGGGTGCAGCCATGTCATCATCGCCATAGAGTTTCTCATGCTGTGCAGGTGAAATACGCCCTTCAGAAGAAGGAATATTATTATTATCTGGCTTAAGCGTAGTGGGTATATTCCGCGATGCCATTCCTGCAGAAGATATATTCTTTCGGGATGAAATTAATTTAATATCAGCTTAACTATCAATGGATTATTTATTTTTTCTACCGTAGGGAAATAACTGTAATGAGAGGGGGCTTAATGCGGGTAATAGAGTGGATACGGTGACGGATGACAAACAAAAAAGCTGGCTTTCGCCAGCTTTTCTTCGTTATTTTGCGGTCGCTTTCTCTTCGCCAACCAGACCAATCTTCAGGTAGCCCGCCTGATGCAGCGTGTCCATTACCCTCATCATGGTTTCATAATCGACGGTTTTATCCGCCCGGAAGAAGACGGTTGTGTCTTTCTTACCGCCCGTCAGCGTGTCCAGAGCCGGAATAACCGATTCATCTGTTACCGGATCGTTCCCCAGGAACATGGACTTATCGGCTTTCACTGACAAGTAGATTGGTTTTTCCGGACGCGGCTGCGGCTGACTGGATGACGCAGGCAGATTGACCTTCACGTCAACTGTCGCCAGAGGCGCGGCGACCATGAAGATAATCAGCAGAACCAGCATGACATCGATAAACGGCGTCACGTTGATTTCATGCATTTCACCGTTATCGTCCAGATTTTCATTAAGACGCATTGCCATAGAATCAGCCTACACGCAGTTTGGACGCAGAATGCACGGGTTTAACAGAACTGGCATTCAGATCCAGATCACGGCTTTGCAGCAGCAGAACCTGCGCAGCAACGTCACCGAGAGTGGCTTTATAGCTGCCGATCATACGCGCGAAGATGTTGTAGATAACTACCGCAGGAATTGCTGCAACCAGGCCAATCGCCGTTGCCAGCAACGCTTCAGCGATACCTGGCGCAACCACCGCGAGGTTGGTGGTTTGAGTCTGAGCAATACCGATAAAGCTGTTCATAATGCCCCAGACCGTACCAAACAAGCCGACAAACGGAGAGATCGCCCCGATAGTCGCCAGATAACCGTTACCGCGTCCCATATGACGGCCTACAGCCGCAACACGACGCTCCAGACGGAAACCGGTACGCTCTTTAATACCTTCGTTATCTTCACTGCCTGCAGAGAGCTCCAGCTCGTTCTGCGCTTCGTTCACTAAAAGGGTTGTAAGGCTTTTCGCGTGGAAGGATGACGTGAAGTCAGACGCCTGATCCAGAGAGCGGGCTTCTGCCAGTTGCTGCTGCTCGCGCTTAAGGCGACGCTTCTGAGAAATAAGCTCTACGCTCTTGCTGAAGAAAATAGCCCAGGTGATCACGGACGCCAGAATCAGGCCGATCATCACAATCTTAACCACGATGTCAGCATGCTGATACATGCCCCAGACGGAGAGATCCGTCTGCATCAAATTATTACCCACTCTGTATCTCCAGGACGCAAATCACAAAATCTGAGCGTAATAATATCAAAACGACGTCGAATTGATAGTAGTTCTCATTAGTATTTACATACTGCCGTAAATTCCGCTCACTTTCCTTGCGCTTACGCAGTAAAAATTTCTTATGCGTATTTTTCATAATATTTTCTGCTTATTCGATAAGCATCCAAGTGCACATTTTTACAATCGTGGTAGTCTGGACGTCCAGACGTATAAAAACAGGGTTGGCAAACATGACAAAAAAGCATCTTGATACCACGCTTGTGCAGGCTGGGCGCAGTAAAAAATATACGCAGGGCTCGGTTAATAGCGTGATCCAGCGCGCCTCTTCGCTGGTGTTTGATACCGTTGAAGACAAAAAAATCGCCACGCGTAACCGCGCCAAAGGCGGTCTGTTTTACGGCCGTCGCGGCACGCTGACCCATTTTTCGCTGCAAGAAGCGATGTGTGAACTGGAAGGCGGTGTGGGCTGCGCGCTGTTCCCCTGCGGTGCAGCGGCCGTTGCCAATACCATTCTGGCTTTTGTGGAACAGGGTGATCACATTCTGATGACCAACACGGCCTATGAACCAAGCCAGGATTTCTGCACCAAAATCCTCAGCAAGCTCGGCGTCACCACCGGCTGGTTTGATCCGCTGATCGGCGAAGGTATCGCAGACCTTATTCAGCCAAACACGCGCATTGTGTTCCTGGAATCGCCTGGCTCTATCACCATGGAAGTTCACGACGTCCCCGCGATCGTGAAAGCTGTGCGCAGCAAAGCGCCAGAAGCCATTATCATGATCGACAACACCTGGGCGGCAGGCGTGCTGTTTAAGGCGCTGGAATTTGATATCGATATCTCCATTCAGGCGGCAACAAAGTACCTGATTGGCCACTCCGATGGCATGATTGGCACTGCGGTTTCCAACGCTCGCTGCTGGGATCAACTGCGTGAGAATGCCTATCTGATGGGACAAATGGTCGATGCCGATACGGCCTATATGACCAGCCGCGGTATCCGTACGCTCGGCGTGCGCCTGCGCCAGCATCATGAAAGCAGTCTGAGCGTTGCTGAGTGGTTAGCCGAGCACCCTCAGGTTGAACGCGTCAATCACCCTGCGCTGCCAGGCAGCAAAGGCCATGAGTTCTGGCAACGCGACTTTACAGGCAGTAGCGGGTTGTTCTCGTTTGTTCTGAAAAAACGCCTCAGCAATGAAGAACTCGCAAGCTATCTGGATAACTTTACGCTCTTCAGCATGGCTTACTCCTGGGGCGGTTTCGAATCACTGATTTTACCTAATCAGCCAGAGCAAATTGCGGCGCTCCGTCCAGGCGGCGAAGTGGACTTCACAGGAACCCTGATCCGTCTGCATATTGGTTTAGAAAATGTTGACGATCTGATTGCGGATTTAGCGGCAGGATTTGAACGTATCGTGTAGAGTGCAGGCTGAAAATGTACTCCCTGGATTCATTTGTGAACACCGCATGCAGAAAAGTCTGCACGAGATGCGCCCGCGATCAAACCAGACGGGCGAAATTGGGAGTACAATAGCTGCATATCTGCTGTTCCACAGGAAAGTCCATGGCTGTTATTCAAGATATTATCACAGCGCTCTGGCAACACGATTTTGCCGCGCTGGCAGACCCACATGTCGTGGGGATTGTCTATTTCGTGATGTTCGCAACCCTGTTTCTGGAAAATGGACTACTGCCAGCCTCATTTTTACCCGGCGACAGCCTGCTTTTGCTCGCGGGAGCGCTCATCGGGAAAGGGGTAATGGACTTCACTCCAACGATGCTGATCCTCACGTCTGCCGCCAGCCTTGGCTGCTGGTTGAGCTATTTGCAGGGCCGCTGGCTCGGCAATACTCGCCTGGTGAAAAGCTGGTTGGCGCAGCTCCCTCATAAATACCATCAACGCGCCACCTGCATGTTTGACAGACATGGTTTGCTTGCGTTGCTGGCGGGCCGTTTTCTGGCATTTATTCGAACCCTTCTGCCAACAATGGCCGGTATTTCCGGGCTGTCTAATCGTCGCTTCCAGTTCTTCAACTGGCTGAGTGCCCTGCTGTGGGTCACCGTGGTGACGTCATTGGGTTACGCGTTGAACATGATCCCGTTTGTGAAGCATCATGAAGATCAGGTCATGACCTTCCTGATGATCCTGCCGATGTTCTTGTTGGTTGCCGGACTGGTTGGAACCATCGCCGTAGTGATCAAAAAGAAATATTGCAGCGCCTGATAACTCCCCTTTCTATCCCCTCTCCCACCAGGAGAGGGGATCACGTTCTTAAGCCCCCTGCATCGCTCTGATCCTTGTTGCATCTTCCCCCGGCGTCACGCCAAAGTAGCGCTTAAACTCCCGGCTAAATTGCGAAGCGCTTTCGTAACCCACCCGCATGGCAGCAGCACTGGCTTTCATCCCGTCATGGACCATCAACATGCGCGCCTTATGCAACCGGTATGTTTTGAGATATTGCAGCGGCGATGTGCTGGTGACTGACTTAAAATTATGATGGAACGCCGATACGCTCATGTTCGCCTCAGAAGCCAGTTGATCCACACTGAGGTTTTCCGTGTACTGGCTTTCAATGCGTTTGAGCACACGACTTATCAGACTGAAGTGTGTCTGACGGCTAACCAGCGCCAACAGCGCGCCACCACCCGGCCCCAGCAGTACATGGAAGAGAATTTCACGGATAATCTGCTTACCCAGAATACGGGCATCCAGCGGCCTGTCCATGACATCCAACAGGCGCTCAATGGCGCAGAGGATCTCATCGGATAACGTCGCGGAGTTAATACCGCTTGCGGCCATCGAGGGCTGGAACAGTTCGTCCTCACCAATTTCCATCAACAGTTCCTGTAACTGGAGAATATCAACGTTTAACCGAATACCCGCCAGGGGAACCGCTTCTGTCGCGAAAGTTTCGCATTCAAAAGGTAAAGGTACTGTCAGAAGCAGATACTCATTGGTGTCGTAGCGAAAGACACGGTCATTGATATAGCCAATTTTATGGCCAGAGAAGAGAAAAACGATGCCAGGCTGGTACATCACCGGCGTACGTGTGCCTGGCTGAGTGCCGTACAGCAGACGAACATCAGGCAATAACTCACTGAGGTTGTTTTCTTTATTTTTCAATCTATTAATTTGTTCTGTGAGCTGCAGGCAAATCTCTTCACGGTTCATCTTCACTGACTCCAGGTACGGTTTCTGACGTTTACAGTGTGCGCAGGTTTTCGTTTTTTCTCCAGTCCTCTGTAGAAATGGGCAAGACATTGGCAGGAATGTGCATTGAGAGGATGGCGTTCAATCGCCACAATGAGCACCATCAGGCAGCCCCGGCTGGCCACGATTTTTCACCCACATAAGGGAACGAGCAATGAACAACTTTAATCTCCACACCCCAACCCGCATTTTGTTTGGTAAAGGTGCAATCTCTGATCTGCGCGATCAAATCCCCGCAGATGCCCGCGTGCTGATCACTTACGGCGGCGGCAGCGTGAAAAAAACCGGCGTACTGGATCAGGTCTACAGCGCTCTGGAAGGTCTGGATGTGCGTGAGTTTGGCGGCATCGAGCCAAACCCGTCTTACGAAACGTTGATGAATGCAGTCAACATTGCCCGTGAAGAGAAGATCACCTTCCTGCTGGCTGTTGGCGGCGGCTCTGTGCTCGACGGGACAAAATTTATCGCTGCAGCAGCACACTACGCTGATGGTGTTGACCCATGGCATATCCTGGAAACCCGCGGTAGCGACATTAAAAGCGCGATCCCAATGGGTTCCGTACTGACCCTGCCAGCCACCGGTTCCGAATCCAACAAAGGCGCGGTGATCTCTCGTAAAACGACGGGCGACAAACAGGCCTTTATGAACGATCACGTCCAGCCAGTCTTCGCGATCCTGGACCCGGTTTACACCTACACCCTGCCTCCACGCCAGGTTGCAAACGGTGTTGTTGATGCCTTTGTTCACACCGTTGAGCAGTACGTGACTTACCCGGTTAACGGTAAAATTCAGGATCGTTTCGCGGAAGGCATTCTGCTGACCCTGGTCGAAGATGGTCCGAAAGCGCTGAAAGAACCTGAAAACTACGATGTACGTGCCAACGTGATGTGGGCGGCAACACAGGCACTGAACGGCCTGATTGGTGCAGGTGTACCCCAGGACTGGGCAACCCATATGCTGGGCCACGAACTGACCGCGATGCATGGTCTGGATCACGCGCAAACGCTGGCGGTAGTTCTGCCTGCATTGTGGAACGAAAAACGTGACACCAAACGCGCCAAACTGCTGCAATATGCTGAACGCGTCTGGAACATCACCGAAGGTTCTGACGATGCACGTATTGATGCCGCTATCGAAGCAACACGTAACTTCTTTGAAGGGCTTGGCGTTCCGACTCGCCTGTCAGGTTATGGTCTGGATGGCAGCTCCATTCCTGCGCTGTTGGCCAAACTGGAAGAGCACGGTATGACCCAGTTGGGCGAACACGGCGACATCACGCTGGACGTGAGCCGTCGTATCTACGAAGCGGCACGATAAGCGTTTTTACACTCCTGCCTTTCGTTTTTTGGCATTTCGTCCAGACTTAATGCACACATGCCATCGGGGGTTCGCCCCCGATGGATGAGCACTTGAAGGAGGAAAAATGGCAAACCAAACCGTAATCAAGCTTCAGGACGGCAATGTGATGCCCCAGTTGGGGCTCGGTGTATGGAAAGCCGGTAACGACGAGGTCGTATCCGCCATTCATAAAGCACTGGAAGTCGGTTATCGCTCCATCGATACCGCCGCCGCATACAAAAATGAAGACGGCGTAGGCAAAGCACTTGCCTCTGCTGATATCCCCCGCGATGAGCTTTTCATCACCACCAAGCTATGGAATGACGATCAGAAACGTCCGCGCGAAGCGTTACAGGAAAGTCTGGATAAGCTTCAGCTTGATTTCGTTGATCTCTATCTCATGCACTGGCCCGTTCCGGCAATCGATCATTACATTGAAGCCTGGGAAGGGATGATTGAGCTGCAAAAAACCGGGCTGGTAAAAAGCATCGGTGTCTGTAATTTCCAGGTTCATCATCTGCAGCGCCTGATTGACGAAACAGGTGTCGCCCCGGTGATTAACCAGATTGAATTGCACCCGCTGATGCAGCAACGCCAGCTTCATGCCTGGAATGCCACACATAAGATCCAGACCGAGTCATGGAGCCCGCTGGCACAAGGCGGTGAAGGGGTTTTCGATCAGCAAATCATTCGTGAACTTGCGGATAAGTACGGTAAGACACCGGCGCAAATTGTCATTCGCTGGCATCTGGACAGCGGCCTTGTGGTAATTCCGAAATCAGTCACACCTGCGCGCATTGCCGAGAACTTCGACGTCTGGGATTTCCGTCTCGATAAAGATGAGCTTGGCGAGATTGCGAAACTGGATCAGGGCAAGCGATTAGGGCCTGACCCGGATCAGTTTGGCGGATAAACAAAAACCCCGGCTCGCCGGGGTTTTTTATTTACGCTTTGCGTTTGACAGGTTTCTTCGCACTTGCAGACCCATTCGAACGCTGGTGCACAATCGGCGTATGTTTGGTCAGTGCCGGACGCGTATTGCGGTTCTGGCGACGAGCTTCGCGCATCTCATCCAGCGTTGGAGCAGGGACAAGACAGTCACGACGTGAACCAATCAGGTGTTTTTTACCCATGTCTTCCAGCGCCAGACGAATCAGCGGCCAGTTTGCCGGATCATGGTAACGCAACAGCGCTTTGTGCAAACGACGCTGCTTGTCACCTCTTGGAACCACCACATCTTCACTCTTATAGCCAATCTTACTGAGCGGGTTTTTACCTGTGTAATACATGGTCGTGGAGTTTGCGAGCGGCGACGGATAGAAGTTTTGCACCTGGTCCAGACGAAAGCGACGCTGTTTCAGCCACAGCGCCAGGTTCACCATATCCTCATCACGCGTACCGGGATGCGCGGAGATGAAGTATGGGATCAGATACTGCTCTTTACCGGCCTGTTTAGAGTAGGTATCGAACAATTCTTTAAAGCGATCGTAACTGCCCATGCCAGGCTTCATCATCTTCGACAATGGGCCTTCTTCGGTGTGTTCCGGCGCAATCTTCAGATAACCACCGACGTGATGCGTCGCCAGCTCTTTGATATAACGCGGATCTTCCACGGCGATGTCGTAACGCACACCGGAGGCAATCAGGATCTTCTTGATACCTTTCAGATCGCGCGCACGACGATAAAGGTTGATCGTCGGCTCGTGGTTGGTGTCCATATGCTGGCAAATATCAGGATAAACGCACGACAGACGGCGGCAGGTTTGCTCAGCGCGCGGTGATTTACAGCGCAGCATGTACATGTTGGCCGTTGGCCCACCCAGATCGGAGATAATGCCGGTAAAGCCTGGAACGGTGTCGCGAATGGCTTCGATCTCGTTAACGATCGAATCTTCAGATCGGCTCTGAATGATGCGCCCTTCGTGCTCGGTAATAGAACAGAACGAACAGCCACCAAAACAACCGCGCATGATGTTGATCGAAAAACGGATCATCTCATACGCCGGAATACGGCTATTACCATACGCGGGATGCGGCACACGCTTGTACGGCAGCGCGAACACGCTGTCCATTTCTTCGGTCGATAGCGGGATCGCAGGCGGGTTAACCCAGATATAACGCTCGCCGTGTTTTTGCATCAACGCACGCGCACAACCAGGATTGGTTTCATGATGCAGAATGCGTGACGCATGAGCATACAGCACTTTATCGCTTTTCACTTTCTCGAAGGAGGGCAGCAACACGTAGGTTTTTTCCCACGGTTTTGGACGCGGAGGTTGAACGATAACGGCTTTCGCTTCGGCCTTTTTCGGTTCGACAGGTTTGTTATCCGCACACGGCAGATCGTCGCCATACGGATGGGGGATCGGGTCGATTTTACCCGGCATATCAATGATGCGGGAATCCACCCCACTCCAGCCCGGTAGTGCTTCTTTGACCATGATTGCCGTGTTGCGTACGTCGCGGATGTTCCCGACTGGCTCACCCTGCGACAGGCGATGGGCGACTTCCACCAGCGGGCGCTCGCCGTTGCCGAAAATCAACATATCGGCCTTGGAATCCACCAGCACCGAACGACGGACAGTATCAGACCAGTAATCGTAATGCGCGGTACGGCGCAGGCTCGCTTCAATCCCCCCCAGGATGACCGGCACGTCTTTCCATGCTTCTTTGCATCGCTGGGTGTAAACCAAAGTGGCACGATCGGGACGCTTGCCCGCGACGTTATCCGCGGTATAGGCATCGTCGTGACGCAATTTGCGGTCGGCGGTGTAGCGGTTAATCATGGAGTCCATGTTGCCCGCGGTCACGCCAAAGAACAGGTTCGGTTTGCCGAGCGTCATGAACGCATCTTTGCTGTTCCAGTCTGGCTGAGAGATGATCCCCACGCGGAAACCCTGAGCTTCAAGCATACGGCCGCAAATCGCCATACCAAAGCTCGGATGGTCAACGTAGGCATCACCAGTTACCAGAATAATATCGCAGCTGTCCCAGCCCAGTTGGTCCATCTCTTCACGGGACATCGGCAGGAATGGGGCCGGTCCAAAACAGGCAGCCCAGTACTGCGGCCAGGAGAAGAGGTCTCGATCCGGCTGGATCAAGGATATTGCGCTCATAATGCTTCCGAAGAAAAAATAAACAAAAGGGCCGGGATTATACGCCGGAACAACATGGGAAATGAAGGGGTATTATGCGGGCTGTTATCCCCTCACCCTAACCCTCCCCATGGGGGAGAGAGCCGGGAATAAGGGGGAAAATTTACGGCGCGGGATTCACCAGCAACTGCCCCACAGAGCCACGATCCGCCATTTCCAGTGTCTGGCTATGGAACAAGAAAGGGAAGTGTGGCCATGAAGGTTGGCCATAATAAACGAGCAGCTCAACCTGCCCGTCCACCCAAACGGTATCTTTCCAGCCCCTGTCTTCCGGGAACGGCATCGCCCCGTTGACGTTACGGATCAGGAAACTGACCCCTTCGATATGGAATGACTGTGGCATATCTGAACGCACAGTCCAGCGTTCCCAGGTCCCTTGCTGTGCGGTGATATCAATGCGATTAACATCCCACAGCGCACCGTTAATCCCCGGGTCGTCCCCCAGACTGATATCCCGGCTGCGCACAGGTGCACCGCTCATGATCTCCTGTGGCAACAAACGCATAGGCAGGCTATCTGTCACCAGCGGCAACAGGCCCGTTGGGCGCAGCGTCAATACCAGCGTTGAGACCAGTATGCTTGAAGGTTCAAAGAAACCGCGAATGCGGTCGACAATGCTCGCCGCTTCACCACAGGTCACCGATACTTCGTCACCGTTGGTCATATCAACCAGAATTTCACGACGTTCACCCGGCGATAACGCCAGTTGTTTCAAAGAAACGGGAGCCGGTAAAAAACCCTGGTCGCCCGAGATCACGTGCAGTGGTCGACCATCGCTCATTTGTAGCTGATAGCGACGTGAGTTTGAAGCATTCAACAGACGTAAGCGCACCCATCCACGAGAGACTTCGACATACGGACTTTGCACACCATTGACCAACAGTGTATCCCCGACAAATCCACCGCTGCCCGGTTCGCTGTATTCCGGCGTACCGAAATTATCCAGACGTTTGTCCTGGATAATGACAGGGAAATCATCCACCCCATAGTGATTCGGAATGGGCAGGGATTTACTCACCTCATCTTCCACCAGCCACATGCCGGCCAGGCCGTTATAAACCTGCTGCGCAGTGCGGTTAGGCGTATTGGCGTGATACCACAAGGTGGCCGCACTCTGACGGATTGGCAACACTGGAGCCCAATCTGCATTGGGGGACATCATACGTGCCGCACCACCAATCAGTGGTCCTGGAACCTGTAAACCGCTGACGGTCATCGCGACATTTTCAGCCGTACGGTTGCTGTAAATCAGCTTAACGTCATCACCGCTCCAGACCCGGATAGTTGGTCCAAGATAGCGGCCATTAACCCCCCAGACCGATGCACGCGTCCCCTGAGTGAACGACCAGTGAGTTCTCTGTAACGTCAGGAACAGCGGCTGTCCGCGACGTGATTCCAGTAGCGGGGGGATAGGCAGCGGCAGTTGCTGCCCGGCGGCGTTGGCAGTCAGCGGAATCGCACCCGCGCAAAGGGCGATCCCTGATGCCTGAATAAACTGACGCCGACTGAGTGACATATGTGCTCCATGTGAAACGACTAACAACGCGGGAATTCGTTTTCCCTTTAACTCCGGCTTAAAGCTTGCCGGAGGCTTCTCTCTCTGCGACTTCTTTGTCGAGCATTTCAATATGGCGAGCCATCAGCTCACGGCAATGCGTCGCGAGTTCACGTACCTGATCTTTACCGTATTTGCTGGTATCGACCGGTGGCAACATTTCGACAATCACCAGTCCGTTTTTCAGGCGGTTAAGATTAATCTTATTCGAAGTATTGGAAACGCACACAGGAATAATCGGTACGCCAGCCGCAATTGCAGCATGAAACGCGCCAGTTTTAAACGGCAGCAAACCTCTGCCACGGCTACGCGTTCCTTCCGGGAACATCCAGATTGAGATCCTGCGTTTTTTAAAGTGATTAACTACTTCGGCAATCGTACCGTGCGCTTTAGCCCGGTTATTACGATCGATCAGCAAGTTGCCGGTAAGCCAATAGAGCAGACCGAAAAACGGAACCCATAGCAGGCTTTTTTTACCCACGGTAACGGTCGGCGGCAGAACGATGTTAGCGGCAGTCACCATATCGTAGTTGTTCTGATGGTTGGCGATAAAAATAGCATTGCCAAAATGCTCTGCACCTTCAGGTAATCGTTTTTCAACCTTCAGACCAAACAGGGGTGCAAGACGGCCAAACATGTGACCAAAGGTAGCAACATGCTTAGGATTACGCGGACTGAACAGGCAATAGATACAGCCGAATACACAGACCAGAATGCAGTAGATAACAGTGAGAATTAAACGAACAATGAATAGCATAGCGACCTCTGAAGCCCCAACAGCTGACAATTATACTTCACCTGTGGCCAGGTAAGGACTTTATTACGAGCGCGTATTGTTAATCGCAACGCACGAATTAACAACGTTTTTACTGGAAATTTTAAAGGAATTCCCCCTCCTGAACGGAGGGGGATGGCAACAGGTTACTCTTCGCTGTCACCCGCTTTGCTGCAACCCGGTGCATCAATCTCCACACGGTCGATACGCTGGAGGCCACGCATCAGCGAACCACGGCGACCACGCTCACCGACAACCTTCTGTAACTCTTCCGGACGAAGTTTGATTTTACGTTTGCCGACATGGATCGTCAGCGTGCTCTGCGGCGGCAGAATGAAGAGATGCGCCAGGCCATCTTCGCCTTTTGCCGCTTCCGCCGACGGGATGTTGATGATCTTGTTGCCTTTGCCTTTCGACAATTGCGGCAGATCGCTCACCGGGAACATCAGCATGCGCCCTGCGGCAGTAATGGCCAGCAGCATATCGCTTTCATCTTCGATGACCAGCGGCGGCATGACGTGTGCGTTATCCGGCAGGCTGATTAGCGCTTTACCGGCGCGGTTGCGCGCAACGAGGTCGTTAAAGGTACAGATAAAGCCATAGCCCGCATCGGACGCCATCAGCAGTTTCTGCTCATCGGCTTCCATCAGCATATGTTCAACCGTTGCACCCGGTGGCAGCGTCAGCTTGCCGGTCAGCGGCTCGCCTTGCCCACGAGCAGAAGGCAGTGTGATCGGATCGATGGCATAGCTGCGCCCGGTGGTATCGATAAACGCCACAGGCTGGTTACTCTTGCCTTTCACGGCTGATTTGAAGCTATCCCCGGCTTTATAACTAAGCCCTGGCGCGTCAATGTCGTGACCTTTGGCGCTACGCACCCAGCCACTCTGAGACAGCACAATGGTGACAGGCTCTGAAGGCTGCATGTCATGCTCGTTCATCGCCTTCGCTTCTTCACGCTCGTGCAGCGGAGAACGACGGTCATCGCCAAAAGCATCCGAATCAGCCTGCAGTTCTTTCTTCAGCAGGTTGTTCATCTTGCGCTCGGACGCCAGAATCGCCTGCAGTTGATCGCGCTCTTTTTCCAGCTCGTTCTGCTCACCACGAATTTTCATCTCTTCCAGTTTGGCGAGATGACGCAGTTTCAGCTCAAGGATCGCTTCGGCCTGAGTTTCGCTGATACCAAAGCGCGACATCAGCGCAGGTTTCGGCTCGTCCTCAGAACGAATAATTTCAATGACTTCATCGATATTGAGAAACGCGACCAGCAAACCTTCAAGGATATGCAGGCGCTTGAGCACTTTCTCCAGACGATAATTCAGACGACGACGCACCGTATCACGACGGAAGGTCAGCCATTCGGTCAGGATCTCAAGCAGGTTTTTCACCGCCGGGCGGCCATCCAGACCAATCATGTTCAGGTTGATGCGGTAGCTTTTTTCCAGATCGGTCGTCGCGAACAGGTGATTCATCACCTGATCCATATCCACGCGATTCGAACGCGGCACAATCACCAGACGCGTCGGGTTTTCGTGATCCGATTCGTCACGAAGATCGTCAACCATCGGCAGCTTTTTATTGCGCATCTGAGCCGCAATTTGCTCCAGCACTTTGGCGCCAGATACCTGGTGTGGCAGCGCAGTGATCACCACAGCGCCATCTTCTTTATTCCACACCGCACGCATACGCACGGACCCGCGGCCATTCTGGTAAATTTTGCGGATTTCTGCCCGTGAGGTGATGATTTCGGCCTCGGTCGGATAGTCTGGCCCCTGCACGATATCCAGCACGTCATCGAGTGTAGTTTTCGGCTGTTCAATCAATGTGATAGCGGCTTTTGCCACTTCACGCAGGTTATGCGGAGGAATATCTGTCGCCATCCCCACGGCAATACCGGTTGTACCGTTCAGGAGGATGTTCGGCAGACGCGCAGGCAGCATTTTCGGCTCCTGCATCGTTCCGTCAAAATTCGGAACCCAGTCAACCGTCCCCTGGCCCAGCTCACCCAGCAGCACTTCGGCATATTTAGACAGGCGGGATTCGGTATAACGCATGGCGGCGAAGGACTTCGGATCATCCGGCGCCCCCCAGTTCCCCTGACCATCGACCAGCGGATAGCGGTAAGAGAACGGCTGCGCCATCAGCACCATGGCTTCATAGCAGGCGCTGTCGCCGTGCGGATGGTATTTACCAAGCACGTCACCAACG
The DNA here is from genome assembly GCF_016859735.1 of Lelliottia sp. RWM.1. Classification (NCBI taxonomy): domain Bacteria; kingdom Pseudomonadati; phylum Pseudomonadota; class Gammaproteobacteria; order Enterobacterales; family Enterobacteriaceae; genus Lelliottia; species Lelliottia sp. RWM.1. Next base: position 19,550 of record NZ_WLVC01000002.1, read on the forward strand.
GTACGGGCGGATTTTTTGAACTTGGCGCTGGCGCTCAGCCCCAGCTCAGACATTGCATAGACGATGCGGCGCTGAACGGGTTTCAGGCCATCACCGATAAACGGCAATGCCCTGTCCATGATGACGTACATGGAGTAGTTCAGGTAGGCATTTTCCGTGAATTCATGTAGCGCGAGGCGCTCTGCCATATCGCTCATTAAATGTGATTCCTCAACTCAGAAACCTGTGGGTTTCAGGCAATATTGCCGCAGATACTACCTTATCTGACGAGTTGAGTCACAAAGAAAAAAGGCCGCACTGGCGGCCCTTTTTTGCTTTATTTATTCAGTTTGATGACCTGTTTAACGTCGATTTCAAACTCATTCCACTCTTTGTCGACTTTGCCCTGAATCTCGACCTTATCCTGTGGGGTAATGGTTTGTCCGTTCCAGCGTTTGTGGTCAATTTCAATATTCACCGTACCGCTTTCATCGCGGAACAGATAGCGATCGTCAGACTGGCGCTCTGTAATGTTGCCACGCAGTTTCACCCAGGCGTCGTCTTTGAGGTCTTTCACCTTTGCCGCCGTGGTGAGATTAGCGTCATTATCTACGAAGCCACCCTGCGCAGGTTGGCTCTGAGTTTGCGTGGCTGATGGGCCATTAAAACCACCCTGGGCGGCGAAAACCGGGGCGGTGGTCATCATCATGATGGCCGCAATTGCAGCGAATTTTTTCATCATTTTCTCTCCCTTTGATGTCGTTTCAGAGTCCATTAAACAGGGTAAACCTTAACAACTTCTTAAGGGGGAAATTTATTTATTATTACTGTACAGCAGGCGCGTACAGAGGGTTTACTGGGCCATCAAGGAGGGAGCAATGCGTATTTTACTGGTAGAAGACGACAAAATGATTGGCGACGGTATTAAGGCCGGACTCACGAAAATGGGGTTTAACCTTGACTGGTTTACCGACGGTGAAACCGGGCGAGCCGCACTGTATACCGCTCCTTATGATGCGGTGATCCTCGATCTGACCCTGCCAGAAATGGATGGGCTGGCGATCCTGCGTACCTGGCGGGAAAACGGCCGTCGCGAACCGGTACTGATTTTAACCGCGCGGGATGCGCTGGCTCAGCGGGTTGAAGGGTTGCGTCTGGGCGCGGATGACTATCTGTGTAAGCCGTTCGCACTGATCGAAGTGGCCGCCCGACTCGAAGCCCTGGTACGTCGCAGCCATGGTCAGGCACGCAGTGAATTACGCCACGGTAACGTGACACTCGATCCCTCAAGCCTGATAGCCACGCTCAACGGAGAGGCGCTGGCCCTTAAACCGAAAGAATTTGCTCTGCTCGAACTCCTGATGCGCAATGCCGGGCGCGTGCTACCGCGTAAACTCATCGAAGAGAAGCTTTACACCTGGGACGATGACGTTTCCAGCAATGCCATTGAAGTACACGTCCACCATCTGCGCCGCAAACTCGGAACCGATTTTATCCGCACTGTCCACGGCATCGGTTATACCCTGGGTGACGTATGAAACTGACACAGCGCCTGAGCCTGAAACTACGGTTAACCTTACTCTTTTTACTGCTGGCACTGGCGGCGTGGTTTGCCGCAAGCGTGGTGGCCTGGCAGCAAACGACCCATAAGCTGGACAAGCTGTTCGACACCCAGCAGATGCTGTTTGCCAAACGCCTGCTCACGATGGAATTCGACGAACACAATGCGCCTGTCCTGATGCGCGATGTGCCCAAAAAGGCAAAACATGGCCACCTGGATGATGATGCGCTGGCCTTCGCCATCTTCTCGACAGACGGCAAAATGTTGCTGAACGATGGTGAAAATGGGCGGGATATTCCGTATCAATTTCGTCGGGATGGGTTCACGAACGGTCATTTACAGGATGATAAAGACGAGTGGCGTTTTCTGTGGCTGACTGCCCCCAACGGTCAATACCGCATTGTGGTCGGTCAGGAGTGGGAATACCGCCAGGAGATGGCGCTGGATATCATTACCTCTCAACTGACCCCCTGGCTGGTGGCGCTGCCGCTGATGCTGCTCGTGCTGATCGTGTTGCTCAGCCGGGAGTTAAAACCACTGAAAAAGCTGGCGCAGACCTTACGCTCTCGCTCGCCTGATGCGACCGATAAACTGCCTACGGATGGCGTCCCGGTGGAAGTTCGCCCTCTGCTCGACGCGCTGAATCACCTTTTCACCCGCACTCAGGAGATGATGGTCCGTGAACGGCGTTTTACCTCGGATGCCGCCCATGAGCTGCGAAGTCCGCTAACGGCGCTAAAAGTGCAGACCGAAGTGGCTCAGCTTTCGGGGGATGATCCCGAGATCCAAAAGAACGCTCTGGCACAACTGCACGCCGGAATTGATCGGGCCTCTCGCCTTGTCGAGCAGCTTCTGACCCTGTCGCGCCTGGATTCTCTCGATAATCTGGACGATGTAGAACCCATTATCATCGCCGAGTTGCTGCAATCCGCCGTGATGGATATCTACCATTCGGCTCAGCTGGCCGGTATCGATATTCGCTTAACCGTCAAGGCTCCGGAAGCAACACGCGCAGGCCAGCCGTTACTGCTGAGCCTGCTGGTGCGTAATCTGCTGGATAACGCCGTACGTTATAGTCCACGCGGCAGCATTGTGGATGTCACGTTTGATGTCCGAGGCTTTACCGTACGCGACAACGGGCCGGAAATTTCACCCGCGGCGCTGACTCGGATTGGCGAACGGTTTTATCGCCCGCCTGGACAAAATGCCACCGGCAGCGGGCTGGGATTATCCATCGTAAAACGGATTGCCGCGTTGCATGGCATGCATGTTTCTCTGGGCAATGCGCAGGAAGGAGGGTTTGAGGTGAAGGTGCGTTGGTAGCGTCATTATTGCTTATCACGCAAAAGACTTTGCACATTTTGCTCATTTTACCGTTTCGTCCTCGCGCGTAGAATAACCGCCAGACTCTCATCTCCGAGGATAAATAATGAGCAACATACTGATTATCAACGGTGCGAAAGAATTCGCACACTCTAAAGGCCAGTTGAATGACACCCTGACCGAGGTCGCGGACGGTTTCCTGCGCGACGCCGGGCATGATGTTAAAGTCGTTCGCGCAGACAGCGATTACGACACCAAAACCGAAGTGCAGAATTTCCTGTGGGCCGATGTCGTTATCTGGCAGATGCCAGGCTGGTGGATGGGCGCGCCCTGGACGGTGAAAAAATACATGGACGATGTCTTTACCGAAGGTCACGGCTCACTGTATGCCAGCGATGGTCGTACCCGCTCGGACGCATCCAAAAAATACGGTTCCGGCGGCCTGTTACACGGCAAAAAATACATGCTGTCCCTGACGTGGAATGCCCCACTGGATGCCTTCACCGATGAAGAGCAGTTTTTCCATGGTGTGGGTGTCGATGGCGCATATCTGCCCTTCCATAAAGCCAATCAGTTCCTTGCCATGGCGCCGCTGCCAACCTTTATCGTAAACGACGTCATTAAAATGCCGGACGTCCCGCGCTATATCGCAGAATATCACAAGCATCTCGGCGAGATTTTTGGTTAACTGGTCGTTCAAAAGTAGACCCGACATCATTCGAGCTAAGGCTTGAGGAACAAAGGGTATAGAAGGAGTTAACCATGCTTACTGTGATTGCTGAAATCCGAACTCGTCCAGGACAACATCACCGCCAGGCGGTACTGGACCAGTTCGCGAAGATTGTTCCAACCGTACTAAAAGAGGAAGGTTGCCACGGTTATGCGCCGATGATCGACGCGGCTGCTGGCGTGAGCTTCCAGACCACCGCTCCTGACTCAATCATTATGGTTGAGCTGTGGGAAACGGTCGCACACCTTGAAGCCCATCTGCAAACGCCACACATGAAAGCGTGGGGCGACGCGGTGAAAGGCGACGTTCTGGAAACGCATATCCGTATTCTGGAACAAGGGGTTTAACCTCTCCCTCTCCCTCTCCTTTTCGGGAGAGGGAACATGATTCCCTTCCGCTTTACATTCCGGCATTACGCCGCAATCAGGTGCTTTTCTTCCCCGGCTTCAGGCCACGGTGAAACTCGTTAATGCGTTTCATCGATTTGATCGTACGTTGCGGAACGGTTGAAGCAACGGACAAAATAATCATTTCCAGACACAGCAGTACCGTGCCATGTAAAGGTATTTTGCCCTTCTCACCACCACGCGGAACATGGATCACCACGCTCGCCTCTTTGCTAAAACGTGAATCGAGGGCGTTGGTCAGCAAGATCGTCGGGATCCCCAGCCGTCGGGCTTCACGTAATGTTGTCTGCCCTTCACGATGCGCTGATTTCTGCGCCATCATCACCAGCACATCCCCCCGCTGTAAGGCGATAAGCTGTTCCGCAAGCCCAATCCCGGTGCGGTTAAGCGGAGTGGCTGGCAAGCCAATACGGCTGAACAACCTTGCGGTGTACTCCGCCAGAATACCTGACGCACCGATACCAAAAATCGCCACCTGCCGCGCCTGCGTCAGCAGTGCGACCGCCTCGGCAATCGCATAACGGTTGCCCGGCTCTGAGAGGATCTCGCAGGTATGCTGGTGTCCCTCCAGCACAAAATCGATACCTGCGTTGACGTCGCTGGTGAGGGTGTTGACCGTGGTAGACATTTTCTCACTGGAGGAAACCACCGGGCCAAACCAGTGTTCAAGCGTCTGTTTAAGGTCGCGCAGCCCGGCAAAACCGAGCGCCTGGATCGCCCGAACCACCGTGGCATCGGAGGTTTTCAACGTGGCGGCGATCTCCATCGCCGTCTGTTCCATTACCGCTTCGCGGTTTTCATTGATATAGCGGGCAACCAGCAGCAGGCGCGGCGTTAGCTGATGTCCACGGGTACGAAACCTGTCGCCATAAACATCAACCCGCGCCTTGTCTTTTCTGATCATTGCGATGCCTCCGGCAACGGACGGCCGGCAATCTGGGACTGCACCTGTGCCGCCATCAGCCCCAGCGAAGCAAAGGAGTTTGAGATCGCCTCTTCACGGGAGATCAGCACGTAGTGCCCGGTTCGACAGGCATTGAGGAACTGACACCAGCCCGGCATCACCGCATCCATTGCTGCCAGTTCATCCTGCGGTTTTCCCCCGGTATCCCCGCGCCAGGTGGCAAAAACAAAATCAGCATCCAGTTCGGGCAGGCGTTCAGCACTGACGTCAATGCGCCCGCCGTCAGGAATGCTCTCAATCAGCGGCGGGAAGGTGAATCCGGCGTCACGCAGCACGCGTCCCAGAGAATGGTAGCTGTGCATGGCATTGATTTTCCCCTGATTCGCCTGAATCACTGACACGGTGATCTTACGGGCGTCGACGGTGGATTTCAGCGCCTTAATTTGTTCCTGATAACGACGTTCAAGGATCTTGAGCCGATCTTGCGTTCCTGTCAGTTGCGCCAGTTTGCGGTAGATCTCCGGCGCACCGCCATCCAGATGATCAATACTTACCGTTGGCGCAATTCTCTCCAGCTGTTCCACCGGCGTATTCCGGGTTGGTTCAGTGATGATCAAATCCGGTTTTGCGGCGGCAATGGCTTCGATATCAATATCCGCAGTGCCGATGAATTTGATGTCGGAATTATCAAAATCGACACCCGTTAACATGCCGCTGGAGCGCAAGAAGTGGCTACCATCGGGGCGGGTACGACCATGGCTGGTAACGGGAGGAACGCCCAGTTCAATCAACGGAATGGTGATGTCCAGGTCATGGAGTGAAACGATCCGTTTCGGATGGGCAGGCACAACCACCTTACGGCCAAGATCGTCGGTAAACGTTTGGGTCGGTTCAGCCGCATTGACGGCACATCCCACCAGCAGCAACAGTGAAAAAAGTAAGCGCATCAGATCCCTCACATTAAAATTTGTCCCGTCGCTGCCACAGCAGCAGCAGGAAAAACGGTCCGCCAATCAATGAAATCACAATGCCCGCAGGCAATTGCAGCGGTAAAAATGCCAGACGACCGATAGTATCGGCCAGCAACACCAGCAACGCCCCCAGCACCGCGCTTCCCGTCAGTAACGCGGTCTGACCACCCCGCAACAGAAGACGTGCCATGTGCGGGGCAATTAATCCCACAAACCCGATACTGCCGACGCAGGAAACGCAGGCTGCGGTGAGTACGACAGGAGCAAGCACGCGAAGCAACGCCAAACGTGAGGTTTGTACGCCAAGCCCGGTTGCCGTTTGATTACCCAGCAGCGCGACATCCGCCGAACGCGCGGTGAACAACAGCAGAGCACATGCCGGAATGGCCCAGCCCAACGCGATGCTGACCAGCGTCCAGTTTGCCGCGTGCAGGCTTCCCGAAAGCCACAGCAAGGCGGTTTGCACGTCACGCACATCTGCCGTCGTCATAAAGACGCCCATACCGGCAGCGAAGGCCCAGGACACGCCGATGCCAATCAAAATGAAACGCGGACGGGAGATATCACGGGCAAGTGCCACAACCAGTAAGGCAGTCAGCAACCCACCGAACATCCCCGTCACCGGACGCCAGAACACGCTCAGCGTCGGGAACTGAAATACCAGCAGCAAGACTGCGACGCTACAGCCCTCTTTGACGCCAATAAGGCCAGGGTCAGCGAGCCCATTGCGGGTGATGGATTGCATTGCCGCTCCCGCCATCCCCAGCATCGCGCCGCACAGTAGCGCCATCAACAAGCGGGGCAACCGTATATCCATCACGATATAGCGCGCATCCGCCTCCAGGCTTTCAGGGCAAAACAGTGCACGCCCAATGGCCGAAGTGGGGATCGCCAGCGAACCGTGAGTCAACCCAAAGCCAAGCAGAATCAGAGCCAGCAATGAAAACAGCGTCAGGCACAGCAAGGCTCTGGGGCGAACCAGTGTGGAAACCTGTCCAATGCGCAATGGCCGCAACCCGGCGCGCAGGATCGCCCTGCTCATTTGAACATCCTCGAGGCCATGAAGATAAAGACTGGCGCACCGACTAGCGCCGTCATGACGCCCGTTGCCAGCTCATAAGGCATAAACAAGGTTCTGGCCGCGATATCCGCCAGCAGCAACAGCAGTGCCCCGCACAAGGCAGAAAGCGGAACGATAACCCGTAAATCCGCCGACACCAGACGGCGGATCACCTGCGGAACAACCAGGCCAATAAAGCCGATCGGCCCGGCGACCGAGACGGCCGCCCCGCAAAGCAGGGCGATTGCCAGCAGTGCCAGAAGACGAGTCTTCAGGAGTGAAACGCCCAATCCTTGCGCCATACGATCGCCCAGCGCCAGCATATTCAGTGACGGTGACAGCCAGACCGCCAGCGCAAAACCGATGGCAGCCACCCAGGAAGCAGCACGCACCATTGCACTGTTTAACCCGGCTAAATCACCGGCCAGCCAGGTTCGCATAGCAAGCAACGTCTGTTCATCAAGGATCAAGACGGCGGCGGTGATGGACGATGCAAAGGCCGACAATGCCACGCCGCACAGGGTGACTTTCATTGGCGTTAAACCGGTTCGTCCGGCCGAGGAAAACATCAGAACCAGCAGAAACAGTGCTGCTGCGCCCATCGCGGCAATCAGCGGGCGCTCAAAAGGCAGTGCCAGCCCCAGTGCACTGGTCAGTACCACCGCCAGCGCCGCGCCGGCATTCAGCCCCAGAATATGGGGCTCACCCAGCGGGTTGCGGATCACCGATTGCAGCAAGACACCCGCGACGCCAAGAGCAGCCCCGGTGATCAGGGCAGCGCCCAGACGCAACAAGCGCAGTCGGACGATAACGTTGTGGTCAAAATTGCGCGGGTCGAAATGGAGGAAGGCCTGGACCACCACCTGAGGTGCAATAAAACGCGCACCGATCCCCAGATGCACCACGGCTCCGAGCGCCAGCAATGCCGTAAAGAGGATAAACGCCAAAGAGGTACGCATCATGGTTTTCCGGCTGAACGACGAAATGGCATGAAGAACGGTTTACCCGTCAAAGGGTTAATCGACATCTGAACCTCGACATCAAACACCGCTTTGATCAGTTCTGGTGTACAGGTATCCCCTTCGTGAAGAACCCCTTGCACTTTTCCCTGACGTAAAAAGACCAGTGTATCGCCATAGTTCACGGCGAAATTAAGATCGTGTAGTACCACGACCACGGTACGCCCGTGATGGCGAGTCAGATCGTGCAGCAGTTCAAGGATCTCCACCTGATAGCGAAGATCGAGAAATGTCGTCGGCTCATCCAGCAGGATATACGGGGTTTGCTGTGCCAGGGCCATCGCAATCCAGCAACGCTGACGTTGCCCACCCGAAAGGCTCTCCACCGAAAGATGCGCAAAATCCGTCGTGCCCGTTAAACGTAATGCCTCTTCAACCGCCTGTTCATCTTCGTCTGTCCACTGGCGCATGAAATTCTGCCACGGAAAACGTCCGCGTGAGACCAGCTCAAAGACGGTCAACCCTTCCGGCAACAGTGGCGATTGCGGCAAAATACCCAACCTGCGCGCAACCGCTTTGGTCGGTTGCTCATGGATCGCCTTGCCATCAAGGAGCGCCGCACCGCCGAGGGGGGACAACAGACGTGCGATGGTGCTGAGCAAAGTGGATTTTCCACAGCCGTTCGCCCCGACCAGGACAGTCATTTTTTGCCGGGGGATCGTAAGGGAAATATCATCGACGATGATGTTTTTCTGATAGCCAGCAGAGAGGTTCTCCAGAACCAGCCCCTGCTCTGTCGTGTTATGAGCCACGTGAACGCCAACTTAATCAAATAACAGATAAATAAAAATAAAACTCATTCTCTTTTGTGAGTTTGCCGTTGCGCCATGTAGTAGTCAAGCGAAGAAACACCCTGAAAAAACCAGGGGTAATTGTTTGGCACTACATCAACAACATTTCCTTTTAAACCATTATTTTCAACAAGTTAATCAATGTAAATTTTGCCATAAAAGACCGTTATTTCGGTGTAGCAGATTTTTTCTTTTTTCCATTTACTACTACATTTCCGCATGATTGAATGATTCTCAATTACATATTCGGAGCGTGTACTGGCTAACGAATAGACCGTTAAGGGCAATGAAACACACATTCTTCCGCGAGCATTTATTCGCAGAATATTTCGGGAAAACAGATGTAATGGCTAAGTTCACACCTTCTCTCTCTGGGGTAAAAGGGCGCGCGCTCTTTTCATTATTGTTCATCGCACCTTTGGTGCACGCAGCGGAAACCAAAACCGCTAAAGATGGCGAAACGATCACCGTCGTGGCCGATCCTGATGCAAAAACGGATGCCACTAACGGCTATCAGCCACTCAATACTTCTACCGCCACGCTGACCAATATGCCGATGCTGGATATCCCGCAGGTGGTGAATACCGTCAGCGATAAGGTCCTGGAAGATCAGCATGCCACTACCCTCGACGAAGCGCTGTATAACGTCAGCAACGTGGTTCAGACCAACACGCTGGGCGGGACACAGGACGCCTTTGTGCGCCGTGGTTTTGGGGCAAACCGTGACGGTTCGATCATGACCAACGGTTTACGTACCGTGTTGCCACGAAGCTTTAATGCGGCAACCGAACGTGTTGAAGTTCTGAAAGGGCCAGCCTCCACGCTCTACGGGATCCTCGATCCAGGCGGGTTAATTAACGTTGTAACCAAACGTCCGGAAACCCAGTTTGGCGGTTCGATCTCGGCAACCTCGTCCAGCTTTGGCGGCGGAACCGGGCAAATCGATGTCACGGGCCCTGTTGAAGGCACGCGTCTCGCTTATCGCCTGACGGGCGAATATCAGGACGAAGATTACTGGCGTAACTTCGGCACAGAGCGCAGCACGTTTATTGCGCCGTCGCTGACCTGGTTTGGCGATGATGCTACCGTCACCGTGCTCTATTCACATCGTGACTATAAGACACCGTTCGATCGCGGCACAATCTTCGATCTCGATACAAAACAGGCCGTGAACGTCGACAGGAAAACCCGTTTCGACGAGCCTTTCAACGTTACCGATGGGCAATCCGATCTCGCGCAACTTAATGCGGAATACCGCCTGAACAGCCAGTGGACCGCGAAATTCGACTACAGCTACAGCCAGGACAAATACAGCGATAACCAGGCGCGCGTCATGGCCTATGACGCGAAAACGGGCAATCTGACCCGCCGTGTGGATGCCACACAAGGCTCCACCCAGCGTATGCACACGACCCGTGCAGACCTTCAGGGGAACGTGGATATCGCCGGGTTCTACAACGAGATCCTGACAGGGGTATCGTATGAAAACTACGATCTGCTGCGCACGGACATGATCCGCTGTAAGAACGTGAAAGACTTTAATATCTATACTCCGTCCTACGGCAATCTGGACAAATGTACGACCGTATCGGCGTCTGACAGCGACCAGACCATTAAGCAGGAAAGCTACTCTGCCTATGTACAGGATGCGCTGTACCTGACTGATAAGTGGATCGCCGTGACCGGTGTGCGTTACCAGTATTACACCCAGTACGCGGGTAAAGGCCGTCCGTTTAACGTCAATACCGACAGCAGCGACGAACAGTGGACACCGAAGCTGGGCCTGGTCTACAAACTCACGCCGACGGTATCGCTGTTTGCGAACTATTCACAAACCTTTATGCCGCAGTCGTCTATCGCCAGCTACATTGGCGATCTGCCACCAGAAACATCAAATGCCTACGAAGTCGGCGCGAAATTTGACCTGTTCGACGGCATTACAGCGAATATTGCGCTGTTTGATATTCACAAACGTAACGTGCTGTACACCGAAAGCGTCGGAGATGACACCATCGCCAAAACGGCGGGCCGCGTGCGTTCTCAGGGTGTAGAAGTGGACGTTGCTGGTAAGCTCACCGAAAACACCAATATCATTGCCAGCTACGGTTACACCGATGCCAAAGTGCTGGAAGATCCAGACTACGCAGGCAAACCGCTGCCAAACGTGCCGCGTCATACCGGTTCGCTGTTCCTGACGTACGATATTAACAACGTGATCGGCGGGAATACCCTGACGCTTGGCGGCGGTGGGCATGGTGTGAGCCGTCGTTCTGCCACCAACGGCGCGGATTACTACCTGCCAGGCTACTTCGTCGCAGACGCGTTTGCGGCTTACAAAATGAAGTTCCAGTATCCGGTGACACTGCAGGTGAACGTGAAAAACCTGTTTGATAAGACCTACTACACCTCATCAATCGCGACCAATAACCTGGGCAACCAGATTGGCGATCCACGTGAAGTGCAGTTTACGGTGAAGATGGACTTCTGATAGCAATATGCCCGGTAACATCATATGTACCGGGCATTTTATCATCACTGGTGCAGTGAAAGTCCTTTGATGACTTTATCCACTGATTTCTTTGGTCCGCGTATGGCCAGCCCGACCAGATTCATATTATCGGGATCTTCCGCAAGGAACACTTCACGGTTGGCTGCATCATGGCCGGTCGAAAACATCGCATGCACATAAGGGATAAGCGTCAGCTCTCGCTCAATGCCTTTCTGATGGACTTTTTGCAACCCGTCGATATCCGCGGCAAAGATAAGCATCGGCTGTATGGAGATATTGCCGTAGCGGCGTCCTTTCGCATCTTCATACGTCGCCCCTTTTATTTCTGGAGCCGCAAACGCGACGCCCGTTGCGAGGAAGGCAACAACATTCAATCTTTGCCACACCGGTAAATCATCACGTACAACGAAAGCTATTTTGGTATCAAACATTGGTTAAGGGTCTCCCTGAAACGTATCGAAGCGATATTTTCAGGGAGAGAAACGTCTCAGGATAGAACGTTTGAGCAACGGTTCTGATACATCATCGGTGTCATGCGGTAAGCACGCTGAAACCAGCGGCCAAGATGGCTTTGATCTGAAAAACCTACCTGGCAGGCGACAATTGCCGGGGGAACACCCTGGGCAAGGAGCTTACGGGCGGTGCGCAAACGCAGGCGGACCAGCCAGGCGTGGGGCGACTGACCAAACACTTTCTTGAATTCCCGACTCAGGCGAAAACGATCGATACCACTCCAGGTGGAAAGCTCATCAAGCCCAATATCCTGCGACATCTGGTCATGCAAATAATCCCTCACGCGGTACATCTGGTTGCGTGCGTTGCTGGCAGCAGACTGCCGGGGAGTAACAATATGGCGGGCCAGTACCGTCATCAGCCTGTCCAGGCTCTCATCACGCGCGAGCAATCCTTCTTTGTAGTGAAGGGCAAACCAGGCGTTTTCAATGGCGGCGGAAAGCAGAGGATCATCCGTGAGGGTATGACGAAAGGCAGTACTCAGTGCAGCGATATCGCCTAAATTGCGCTGCTGCATCGCGGAAGCGACCCAGAGCTGCGGCAGATACAGCATGATATAGGTGAAGCCCTCTGTTTGGGCAGAATGACCATCATGCACAGCACCGGGTTCAATCAGAATGGCTTTGCTAGGACTACTGGTATGCACCGAACGATGGCAGCTAAACCGCTGCAATCCCTGCCGGGTTACGCCCAGCAAGAGCTCGTCATGATCGTGAGGATCGTAGGCGTGGCCTTTGAAATGCGCATGTACACTTTCAATCCGCGTTTCGTCATTACGCTGAAATTCGAGCCAGTCCTTGCTGAGAGCGTTATCCGTTGATCTCATCATAAAACTGGCTCACCTTTCAGATTTTACAGAAGAAAAATCAGGCTTCGATATCCGCCATATCGCCTTTCTCTTGCAGCCAGTTACGACGGTCTTCCGAGCGCTTTTTGGCCAACAACATATCCATCATGGCGTTGGTTTGCTGCTCATCTTCATCACTGATAATCAGCTGTACCAGACGGCGGGTATTCGGATCGAGTGTCGTCTCACGTAATTGCATCGGGTTCATCTCACCCAGCCCTTTAAAGCGCTGGACGTTCGGTTTGCCCTTTTTACGTTTGAGCTGCTCCAGCACACCAGCTTTCTCTTCTTCCGTCAGCGCGTAGTAAACCTCTTTACCGAGATCGATACGATAAAGCGGCGGCAGTGCGACATGCACATGGCCCTGTTTTACCAGAGTGCGGAAGTGCTTCACAAACAAGGCACACAGGAGCGTGGCGATATGCAGACCATCGGAGTCTGCATCCGCAAGAATACAGATCTTACCGTAACGCAGTTGGCTAAGATCGTCACTGTCAGGATCGATGCCGATCGCCACCGAAATGTCGTGGACTTCCTGCGAGGCTAACACTTCATCAGAAGAGACTTCCCAGGTATTCAGGATCTTACCTTTCAACGGCATGATCGCCTGATATTCACGATCGCGTGCCTGCTTGGCCGACCCACCCGCCGAATCGCCTTCCACCAGGAACAGTTCAGTACGGTTCAGATCCTGCGCGGTACAGTCTGCCAGTTTACCCGGCAGTGCTGGCCCGCTGGTGAGCTTTTTTCGCACCACTTTTTTGGCTGCACGCAAACGACGTTGCGCACTGGAAATGGCCATTTCAGCCAGCATTTCCGCAGATTGTACGTTCTGGTTCAGCCACAGGCTAAACGCATCCTTCACCACGCCGGAAACAAATGCCGCGCACTGGCGGGAAGACAGACGTTCTTTTGTCTGGCCTGCAAACTGGGGATCCTGCATTTTCACCGAAAGCACATATGCGCAGCGATCCCAGATATCTTCCGCAGACAGCTTCACGCCACGCGGCAGAATATTGCGGTACTCGCAAAACTCACGCATCGCATCCAACAGCCCCTGACGTAAACCGTTAACATGCGTACCGCCAAGCATGGTCGGAATCAGGTTCACGTAGCTTTCGGTCAGTAGCTCTCCGCCTTCCGGCAGCCATAGCAGCGCCCAGTCCACGGCTTCCGTTTCACCGTTAAAATTACCGACAAACGGTTTTTCCGGCAGCGTTGGCAAGCCATTGATCGCTTCACAAAGATAATCGTTCAGACCGTCTTCGTAGCGCCAGGTTTGCTCGGTGTTATTAACGTTATCTTTAAACGTGATTTCTACGCCCGGACAAAGCACTGCCTTTGCTTTCAGCAGATGTGTCAGGCGCGAAACCGAAAAGCGTGGACTATCAAAGAAACTTTCGTCAGGCCAGAAATGGACGCTGGTTCCGGTATTGCGTTTGCCGCATGTCCCAACAACCTGCAAATCCTGTACCTTGTCACCGTTTTCAAACGCGATGTTATACACCTGTCCGTCACGTCTGACGTTCACTTCCACACGTTTTGACAGGGCGTTAACGACGGAGATACCCACACCATGCAAACCACCCGAGAACTGGTAGTTTTTGTTGGAGAATTTCCCGCCTGCGTGCAAACGGCAAAGAATCAGTTCAACAGCCGGGACGCCCTCTTCCGGGTGGATATCCACTGGCATACCACGGCCATCATCGATGACTTCCAGCGACTGGTCAGCATGCAGGATAACGTCTACGCGTTTGGCATGACCTGCCAGCGCTTCGTCCACACTGTTATCAATAACTTCCTGGCCCAGATGGTTTGGGCGCGTCGTATCGGTATACATCCCCGGGCGGCGGCGAACCGGCTCAAGCCCGGTGAGTACCTCAATGGCATCAGCGTTATAGGTTTGCGTCATGATTTAACTAGCAATTCGCAGTGATTGTCAGAGATTGTGCAGTCCAAGAAAATCGACAATCTGGGTGAAATGATTCTCAAAGCCCGTGAAAGCATGGTTTCCGCCCTCTTCTATAGTCTGGCGGCAAGAAGCGTAATACGCCACTGCCTGGCGGTAATCCAGCACTTCATCACCCGTCTGTTGTAGCAACCAAAGAAGATCTGGCGCGTCCAGCGGGTCGACCTGCATAACTTTAAGATCGTAAATATGGCGAGACTCTAGCACATATTGCTGTCCGGTGTAGGGGTTCTCGTTCTGACCAAGAAAGTCCCTTAACAGCTCGAATGGCCGCACCGCGGGATTGACCACTACAGCCGGTAACATAAAGCATTGCGACAGCCAGGTGGCGTAGTAGCCACCCAATGACGATCCCACAATGCCAAATGGCTCTCCACCATGTGCAAGCACAATAGATTCCAGCAATTCTGCTGCCTCAGCAGGGTAAGGCGGGAGTTGCGGGACAATCATCTCAATATGGGGATGATGCACTTCCAGCCATTGCCGAAACTGCGTCGCTTTCGCAGAACGCGGAGAACTGTTGAATCCGTGCAGGTAAAGAAGCGTAGACATCAGTAGCCTTCTGAAGCAGTATCTGGACGGAATTTTGCCCCAGACAGACGGCAGACTTCGGTCTTCAGTGAACCGTCGGCATAAAGCTCCAGCCAACGCCAGCCTGGCGCGATGGTATCCAGCGTGAAATTGGCGCAATGGGGCTTAAACTGGACGCAAGTAGAGGGCGTTGCCAACAGGCGGCGACCGTTCCAGTCAAGATCCTGTTCCTGATGAATATGTCCGCACAGCAGATATTTCACGCGTGGAAACTTCACCAGTACACGGTCCAGCGCAGCAGAATTACGTAAACTGTGCTGATCGAGCCAGCTACAGCCCGCCGGCAGCGGGTGATGATGGAGTAGCAGCAACGTATGACGCTCCGGCTCAGCCATGAGCTTTCTCTCCAGCCATTCGAGCTGAAACTCACTGAGCTCGCCATGTGGAACACCAAAGACCTGGCTATCAAGCAGCAGCACTTGCCACTGCTCGCTTGCAAAAACACACTTTGCTGGAGAGATACCCGCATCCTGGAGAGCACTGTACATCGCAGGCTGGAAATCATGATTACCCGGCAACCAGACGCAAGGCACGCTAAAGCTCGCGATCCCTTCAGCAAAATGCTGATAGGCCGCGGAAGATTGATCCTGCGCCAGATCACCCGTCGCGACAATCAAATCGCATACGCGTTTTTCGGCATGAATCGCGTTGAGTACGGCTTGATAACTCTCCCAGGTGTTCACTCCCTGCAGAGTTTCATGCTTTTCGGCAAACAGGTGAGTATCAGTAATTTGTAATATCCTGACTGGCGCCCCACCAGCAACAGTCAGGTTCAACAGGCTTTCCAAATGGTGTCCTTAGGTAGGTTTATGACGCTAACAAACCGGAATCGCCATTGCTCCATGTGCTAAACAATATCTTAGCCAGTCAGCTAAAAACTGGTTAATTTGATGCTTTTCGTCGCGTTGATGCAACTTTTTATTAGGGTAATCATATCGCGCTTTGAAGCGAAAGATCTGCTGGCTTGAACACACTTCAGCGACCATTGCATCATGATACAGCCGTACCGTCATTGATGGCAGGCTCCAGTAACTAATACTGGGCGCTGTCTGTTCGATTTCCACCAGCGTAGTGTAACGTGTTGATTCAGTTATCGTTATCCGATACTGCGCGTTGCTCACCTGATAGCTTACCGTTTCGCCGGGCGCATCATTTCGCGGCAGCAGGCGGCGCAATTGTGCGAAATTGGTTTCGCACAAGCGCATCATTTCTGGGAAGTCAGGTGTATAACGCTTCATTTTTTCCACTCGTTTCGTAATGTCTGATAATGCAGCTGCAGCCATTGCAGGGCGATGACAGATGCTGCGTTGTCGATTTTCCCCTCTTCTACCCACTGGTAAGCCTGCTCCCGACTTACCACATGAACACGAATATCTTCGTTTTCATCAGCCAGACCGTGAATACCCTCAGCCGTCGTGGCGTCCACTTCCCCAACCAGAATCGACAAGCGCTCGCTCGTCCCGCCTGGGCTCGCAAGATAACTCAGCACCGGCTTAGTACGCCCGACAACCAGTCCGGCTTCTTCGAGCGCCTCGCGTCGGGCAACATCCTCTACCGATTCGCCTTCTTCAATCATCCCTGCCACCATCTCCATCAGCCAGGGGCTCGGGCTGGTGTCGTAAGCCGCAATACGGATCTGTTCAACCAGTACCACTTCATCACGCACTGGGTCAAAGGGTAGCAAGACTGCGGCGTGCCCGCGCTCAAAAATTTCACGACGAATTTCACCACTCATCTGACCGTTAAACAGCCGATGCCTGAAACGGTAAAGATCCATCGAAAAAAAACCGCTATATAGCGTTTCTCGTGCAATAATTTCTACATCGTTTTTGGCGAATGTCACTGGCAACTGTTCTGGTTTTTTCATTAGGCATGTCCTGATAGCAATAGTGATGAAATCATGAATTTCAAGGCTGTTTGGCTACCGTTTCTGGGGCTATATGATAGATTGGTGCAAAATACCGCCAGATGGCACGTAACGCCAACCTTTTGGTGTGGAAGATTCTGTTAGAATCGGCAATTATTTTTAATTAGATCAGCGCTAATACTGCTTCACAACAAGGAATGCAAATGAAGAAATTGCTCCCCATCCTTATCGGCCTGAGCCTGACGGGCTTCAGCGTAATGAGCCATGCAGAGAATCTGCTACAGGTCTATCAGCAGGCACGTCTGGGTAACCCTGACCTGCGTAAATCGGCGGCCGATCGTGATGCTGCGTTCGAAAAAATTAATGAAGCACGTAGCCCGCTGCTGCCGCAACTGGGATTAGGTGCTGATTATACCTACAGCAATGGTTTCCGCGACTCTAATGGCGTGAACTCCAACGCAACCAGCGCTTCTCTGCAATTAACCCAGACCCTGTTTGATATGTCCAAATGGCGTGCACTGACGTTGCAAGAAAAGAGCGCAGGCATCCAGGATGTAACTTATCAGACCGATCAGCAAACACTGATCCTGAATACCGCGACAGCCTACTTCAATGTGCTGAGTGCGATAGATTCACTCTCTTACACTGAAGCGCAGAAACAGGCTATCTATCGCCAGTTAGACCAGACGACTCAACGTTTCAACGTGGGTCTGGTGGCCATCACTGACGTTCAGAACGCCCGTTCGCAGTACGACAGCGTACTGGCAAACGAAGTGACCGCGCGTAATAACCTCGATAACGCACTGGAATCACTGCGTCAGGTCACCGGGAACTACTATCCGGAACTGGCCTCTCTGAACGTGAGCAGCTTCAAAACCGACAAACCGCAGGCGGTGAATGCCCTGCTGAAAGAAGCTGAAAACCGCAACCTGACGTTGCTGCAAGCACGTCTGAGCCAGGATCTTGCTCGTGAGCAAATTCGCCAGGCACAGGACGGTCACCTGCCAACGCTGAGCCTGAGTGCCTCAACTGGCGTGTCAGATACCAGCTACAGCGGCTCAAAAACGCATGGCGCCAATAGCACCCAATATGACGATAGCAATCTGGGTCAAAACAAAGTCGGCCTGAGCTTCTCCCTGCCGCTGTATCAGGGTGGGATGGTCAATTCACAGGTGAAACAAGCGCAGTACAACTTTGTCGGCGCAAGCGAACAGCTGGAAAGCGCGCATCGCAGCGTAGTACAGACTGTCCGTTCTTCTTTCAACAACGTGAATGCCTCTATCAGCAGCATCAACGCCTATAAACAGGCCGTTGTCTCTGCGCAAAGCTCTTTGGATGCGATGGAAGCAGGTTACTCTGTGGGCACACGTACTATTGTTGATGTGCTGGATGCAACCACCACGTTGTACAACGCGAAACAACAACTTTCCAGCGCGCGCTACACTTACCTGATTAACCAGCTGAATATCAAATCAGCTCTGGGTACGCTTAACGAGAAAGATCTGGAAGCGCTGAACAGCACGCTGGGTAAACCGGTTTCCACTACGCCAGATAGCGTTGCGCCGGAAAACCCACAGCAGGATGCGAATGCTGATGGCTACAATGCGAACAGCACCGCTCCAGCGGCTCAGCCTGCTGCCGCACGTACAACCAGTACAGCGACCAGCAGCAAAGGCAACAATCCGTTCCGTCATTAAGTATCGCGCTTAAGTTCTTTGTTTATAGGGTCTGCAATCCTGCAGGCCCTATATGTTCGCTCTCTGGTGCAAAATCACATGCGAACGTAAGCCAACGTAAAGATCCCCCGGTTTCTCCCCCTCTTCGCTTCATTTTCGACCACTCATCCTCTATCCTGAGGCTTATTTACTTCGTTCTACCACTGGGTCCTGGAAGACAAAAATGAAACGGACAAAATCCATTAATCACGCATCGTTTCGCAAAAGCTGGAACGCGCGTCACCTTACCCCTGTCGCACTGGCAATAACGGCTGTCTTTATGCTGGCAGGTTGTGAAAAAAGCGATGAAACGGTATCGATGTATCAGAATGCCGATGACTGCTCTGCCGCCACTGGCAAAGCGGCTGAATGTACCACCGCTTACAACACCGCACTGAAAGAAGCCGAGCGTACTGCACCGAAATACGCAACACGCGAAGACTGTATCGCCGAATTCGGTGAAGGCCAATGTCAGCAGACGCCAGCGCAGGCAGGCACTGCACCTGAAAATCAGGCTCAGGCACAATCCAGCGGCAGTTTCTGGATGCCACTGATGGCAGGTTACATGATGGGTCGTATGATGGGCGGCGGTGCAGGCTTCCAGCAACAGCCTCTGTTTAGCTCTAAAAACCCGGCCAGCCCGGCTTATGGTCAATACACTGATGCCAGCGGCAAAGGCTATGGCGCAGCACAGCCTGGCCGCACCACGACCGTACCCAAAACGGCAATGGCTCCAAAACCTGCCACCACCAGCACCATTACCCGTGGCGGGTTTGGCGAATCTGTCGCGAAACAGACCACGATGCAGCGTAGCGCGACCGGCTCCTCCACGCGCTCAATGGGCGGCTGATCATGGAACGAGTCAGTATTGTTGAGCGCCCGGACTGGCGTGAAAAAGCCACTGAATACGGTTTTAACTTTCACACTATGTATGGCGAACCGTACTGGTGTGAAGATGCTTACTACAAGCTGACGCTTGCGCAGGTTGATAAGCTGGAAGAGGTTACCGCAGAGCTACACCAGATGTGCCTGAAAGTGGTCGAGAAGGTCATCGGCAGCGATGACCTAATGGCCAAATTCCGTATTCCAAAGCACACCTGGAGCTTTGTACGTCAGTCATGGCAAACCCATCAGCCCTCACTCTATTCACGCCTTGATTTGGCATGGGATGGCATTGGTGAACCTAAGCTGCTGGAAAATAATGCTGATACGCCGACCTCGCTGTACGAAGCGGCTTTCTTCCAGTGGCTCTGGCTGGAAGATCAGGCCAATGCCGGTAACCTGCCAGCAGGCGCTGACCAGTTTAACAGCCTGCAGGAAAAACTGATTGAGCGTTTTGCTGAGCTGCGCGAACAACACGGTTTTAATCTACTGCACCTTGCCTGCTGCCGCGACACGGTTGAAGATCGCGGTACGGTTCAGTATTTGCAGGACTGTGCCGCCGAAGCGGAAGTTGCGACTGAATTCCTGTATATCGAAGATATTGGTCTGGGCGAAAGAGGCCAGTTCACCGATCTCCAGGACCAGGTGATCAGCAACCTGTTCAAGCTCTACCCCTGGGAATATATGCTCCGCGAAATGTTCTCGACCAAGCTTGAAGATGCTGGCGTTCGCTGGCTGGAACCGGCCTGGAAGAGCATTATTTCCAACAAAGCCTTGCTGCCGCTGTTGTGGGAGATGTTCCCTGACCACCCAAATCTGCTGCCGGCGTACTTTGCCGAAGACGATTACCCGGCAATGGAGAAGTATGTTGTTAAACCGATCTTCTCCCGCGAAGGGGCGAATGTGTCGATTATCGAAAACGGTAAAACGCTGGAGGCGGTTGAAGGGCCATACGGTGAAGAAGGGATGATCGTCCAGGCGTTTTATCAACTGCCGAAATTTGGTGACAGCTATACGCTGATCGGTAGCTGGCTCATTAACGATCAGCCAGCCGGGATCGGTCTTCGTGAAGACCGGGCGCTGATCACGCAAGATCTGTCACGTTTTTATCCGCATATTTTTGTGGAGTAATTTGCTGGGCCCGGCGGCACGTCGCCTGCCGGGCCTGTTCGTTTTAGCCGACCTGCACCGACAACATACTCAAACTCCCCATCTCAATCCCATCGACTGGAATAGTTATCGGCTCCTGACCATCCCATGCCCCTAATACATACAGCAGCGGCAGGAAGTGATCCGGTGTCGGGTTAGACAGCGATCCCCCTTCGTGATCCATATAATTCACCAGCGGATGCTGTTCAACCGGGCCCTGCCAGGTCAGATTCGCTTTAACGTAGTCGTTGAATGAGGTCGCCCACGGATAAGGCGTATTTTCCCCATGCCAGCGTGCAGTGCGCAGGTTGTGCACCACGTTACCGCTCGCAACCAGCATGATGCCTTCATCGCGCAGTGTCGCCAGCTTACGGCCGATTTCCATATGCCACGCGGCCGGTTTTGTGCTGTCGATACTGAGCTGCACCATCGGGATATCCGCATCCGGATACATTTTAATGAGTACGCCCCAGGAACCATGGTCAAAGCCCCAGGCTTCTTTATCCAGTGCGACAGGAACAGGCGACAGTAAATCAACCAGTTGCTGTGCGAGGGCAGGCGAACCAGGAGCCGGATAATGCGTGTCATACAACGCCTGCGGGAATCCGCCGAAATCATGAATAGTTTTCGGCGCTTCCATTGCCGTCACGCCAGTACCACGGGTGAACCAGTGTGCTGAAACCACCACAATCGCTTTCGGACGCGGCAACGTCTCTCCCAGATGACGCCAGGCGCGGGTATAGACGTTATCTTCCAGAACGTTCATAGGGCTACCGTGGCCTAAAAACAGTGCTGGCATACGAGAAGAAGTCATGGTGATATCCTTACATAAGATGTCGTTTTGATGGTTATACATTACGCGCAATCAGGCAAAGATGAACCTGGATAAGCGTGATGATCATCTTCAGGAAATTTGAACGTAAGGAATGTGTAAAGCAGAGATGCCCCTCTCGCTTTGCCTCGAATGAATCATTAATATTAATGAGAATCATTATCATAAGGAGCGGTAAATGTCAGTCCCCTTGATCCTGACCCTACTCGCGGGTGCAGCCACTTTTATTGGCGCTATTCTCGGCGTCATTGGCCAGAAGCCTTCCAACCGGGTGCTGGCATTCTCACTCGGTTTTGCCGCCGGGATTATGCTGTTAATCTCCCTGATGGAAATGCTGCCAGCCGCGTTGGGGGCTGAGGGTATGTCTCCTGTCTTAGGCTATGGCATGTTTGTATTTGGGTTGCTGGGCTACTTTGCGCTTGACCGTATGCTCCCGCATGCGCATCCCCAGGATTTAATGCAAAAAAACGTGACACCACTGCCACGCAACATTAAACGCACGGCTATCCTTCTCACGCTGGGTATCAGCCTGCATAACTTCCCGGAAGGCATTGCCACCTATGTCACGGCCAGCACCAACCTTGAGATGGGCTTTGGCATCGCGCTGGCTGTTGCATTGCACAATATTCCTGAAGGACTCGCCGTAGCCGGGCCGGTTTATGCCGCAACGGGTTCAAAACGGACAGCAATTTTCTGGGCTGGTATCTCAGGCATGGCTGAAATTTTTGGGGGTATACTGGCGTGGTTGATACTCGGAAGCCTGGTATCACCAGTGGTGATGGCAGCGATCATGGCCGCAGTCGCGGGCATTATGGTGGCATTGTCAGTTGATGAGCTGATGCCGCTGGCGAAGGAGATCGATCCCAACAACAACCCCAGCTACGGCGTGTTATGCGGTATGTCGGTAATGGGATTAAGTTTAGTACTCTTGCAAACAGCAGGTATTGGATAAAAAACGCCGGGCAATCCCGGCGTTTTTCAACAATCAGCTGGCTTTACGTTCGTGCGCCTGGCGGTATTCCACCAGATCTTCAATCGTAACAACGGGCATGTTATGCAGACGCGCAAAGGTGATGCACTCTGGCGCACGAGCCATCGTGCCATCATCGTTAGTCAGTTCACACAACACACCCGCCGGTTTGAAGCCTGCCAGCGTCACCAGATCGATAGTCGCTTCAGTGTGGCCGCCACGCGTCAACACACCACCCGCTTGCGCACGCAGGGGGAACACGTGGCCAGGACGGTGCAGGTCTGAAGGTTTTGCGCCATCAGCGATAGCGGCACGAACAGTGGTCAAACGGTCAGCCGCAGACACACCTGTCGTCACGCCATGCGCGGCTTCAATGGTCACGGTAAAGCCCGTACCAAAGGCACTGGTGTTGTTTTCAACCATCATCGGCAGGTCAAGCTGCTTACGACGATCTTCGGTAATACACAGGCATACGATGCCGCTACCGTGACGAATGGTCAGCGCCATCTGTTCAACGGTCATGTTTTCGGCGGCAAAGATCATGTCGCCTTCGTTTTCACGGTTTTCATCGTCAAGCACCATCACACCGCGGCCTTCGCGCAGTGCATCAAGAGCGTGTTCAACACGTTGAGTTGAAGTGCCAAAAGAGGAAAGTAGCGTCTGATTCATGGTAAAAAAACCTCATTAATATTATGGTTACCAGAATCAGGGCAGTCTTAGGAGCGCCGTATAAGCGGCAAAAAAATAACGTGAGCGGGCCATGCCCGACTGGATCGTTACTCTCTCCCATCCGGACTCTAACCGTCGGCCCCGGAATTACACCGGATCTGCTGACCTTTGAGTTTTCACCCAAAGCGCTCGCGGGCTTTCAGCGTTATGCTGATTTACCGCCGGTGGGGAATTTCGCCCCGCCCTGAGAATAAGCGAGATAACTATAACGCTATTGATTATCCTGGGCAATGCATAAGCTTCAAACAATTCTGGTTTATCCTGGAGCATGACGCGCTACAATGGTTATCAACACCGTTTCATCAAGGGAAGCCACAATGATTGACCCGAAAAAAATTGAGCAAATTGCGCGTCAGGTCCACGAATCCATGCCAAAAGGTATCCGTGAATTTGGTGATGACGTTGAGAAGAAAATCCGCCAGACGTTGCAGGCGCAGTTGGTTCGCCTTGATTTAGTCAGCCGTGAAGAGTTTGACGTGCAGACGCAGGTTCTGCTTCGCACTCGCGAGAAGCTGGCGTTGCTGGAGCAGCGTTTAACCGAGCTGGAAAACCGTAATGTACCGGAAGAGGTGAAGCCAGCACCAGCCATACCACCAGTGGACGAAGCAGAATAATATGCTCATCTCCCCGTCGGAGAAGATGAAAAATAAAACGGGCCAATCGGCCCGTTTTATTTAATGACTGTCTTTCTGGATCTTCTTAATAATATTGGTGGTTGAACATCCATCTTCGAAGTTGAGCACCATCACTTCGCCGCCATTCGCCCAGACCTCTTCGCTGCCCGCGATTTGGTCCGGCTTATAATCACCACCTTTCACCAGAAGATCGGGCAGAATGCCGGCAATCAGGCGCTGCGGGGTATCTTCTTCAAAGGAGACCACCCAATCCACCGCTTCCAGTGCGCCAAGCACAATCATGCGCTGCTCCAGCGGATTCACTGGACGCGTTTCGCCTTTCAGGCGTTTTGTGGATGCATCGCTGTTTACCGCTACAATCAGGCGATCGCCCAGCTTGCGTGCATTCGCCAGATAAGAAACATGACCCGCATGCAGAATGTCGAACACGCCGTTGGTCATGACCACTTTCTCGCCGCGTTTACGCGCAGCAGCGACAGCCGCTTTCAACTCATCTTCACTCATCACACCAAAACCGGTATCGGCACGACCGCGCACCGCATTTTCCAGCTCGATTGGTGAAACGGTAGAGGTTCCGAGTTTACCAACAACAACACCGGCTGCAGCATTAGCGAAGTAACAGGCTTCTTCAAGGGAATTTCCCGCCGCCAGCGTCGCCGCCAGCACGCCGATCACCGTATCGCCCGCCCCCGTAACATCGTAAACTTCCTGTGCCTGGGTTGGCATATGTAGCGGCGCTTTACCTGGCTGCAACAACGTCATCCCCTGCTCTGAGCGGGTTACCAGCAATGCGGATAGGTCGAAATCAGCAATGATTGTCATCCCACGCTCAACCAGTTCTTCCTCGGTTTTGCACTTACCGGCAACGGCTTCAAATTCAGACAGGTTTGGCGTCAGCAGCGTTGCACCGCGATAACGTTCAAAGTCAGTCCCTTTAGGATCGATCAGGACCGGGACATTCGCTTTACGTGCCAGCTGAATCATCTGCTGAACGCTTGCCAGCGCGCCTTTCGCATAATCTGAAAGCACCAGCGCACCAATGTTGCCCAGTGCCTGTGCGATGCGCTCATGCATCGGCTCAGGATCGACACCTTCGAACCCCTCTTCAAAGTCGAGTCGGATCAACTGCTGATTACGCGAGAGCACACGCAATTTGGTGATCGTCGGATGCGTCGGTACAGAAACGAAATCACACTTCACGTTCACATCCGCCAGCGACTTGCTCAGCGCTCGCGCCGCATCATCAATGCCGGTCAACCCCACCAGACGCGAATGTGCGCCGAGAGAAGCAATGTTCATCGCCACGTTTGCCGCGCCGCCAGGACGCTCTTCAATGGTGTCCACTTTGACCACCGGAACAGGGGCTTCCGGGGAAATACGGCTGGTCGGCCCATACCAGTAGCGATCCAGCATCACATCACCGACAACCATAACCCCAGCACGTTCAAACTCTGGCAGTGTTACTTTCATTCCTGACTCCAGAAGGATTCACAATTTGCGCGCGATAATATCACACTTGTTTTGATACGCACGGTTCCACCAGCCACTTCTGCCAGCTTGCCGTTACCTGCGCACGTTCCTGTACAAAGCAGTCCAGCGCGACATGGCCGGGTTGCTCCTGCAATGCCAGATGGTGCAACGCATCGCGAAGCGTCGTATAAGCACGCGTTAACGCCTGTGCTTCCTGCTCATCCATAATGTCGTTTTGCGCAAGCAGTTCCAGAATACGCACGTTATCAGACCAGCGCGTCAGTTTCGGCTTATCGTGCGCATGCAGCAGCACCAGATACTGTGTGATGAACTCAATATCGGTAATCCCCCCTTCATCGGCCTTGATATCAAAGCGATCACGGTGCTTATTGCCTAAATGGGTGCGCATTTTTTCACGCATTTCGCGTACTTCGGTTTGCAGCATGCTGCCTTCACGCAGCGTGGTCATGACATCTTTACGGATAAGGTCAAACTGCGTTTTGAGCTGCGGATCGCCATACACCACGCGGGCACGCACCAGCGCCTGATGTTCCCATGTCCAGGCTTCATTCTTCTGATAATCGGCAAAGGATTCGGTTGAGGTCACCAACATGCCTGCCGCGCCGGATGGGCGTAAACGGGCATCCACTTCATACAAAATGCCCGACGAGGTGCGGGTACTGAACAGGTGCATAATGCGCTGTGCCAGACGCAGATAGAACTGACGCCCGTCGATTTCGCGCTCGCCATCAGTCATGACATCAACCGGGCAGTCATGCAGGAAAATCAAATCGAGATCGGAGCTGTATCCCAACTCCCAGCCACCGAGTTTTCCGTAGCCCACGACAGCAAAGCCACGACCTTCGCGGTCGGCCAGATGTTTGGGTTGCCCAAACCGCGTCACCATCTGCCCCCAGGCTTGCTGCACTACCGCATCGATAATCGCTTCCGCAAGCCAGGTTAAGTGATCGCTCACTTTCATTACCGGCAATGTACCGGCAATATCGGCTGCAGCAATACGCAACAACTGCGCCTGCTTAAACTGCCGCAGTGCTTCAAGCTGTTGCTCTTCGTCCTCTTCCGGCACGCGTAGCAAATACTGGCGAAGTTCATCGCGGTAAGCGTCCGTTGCCGTCGGCTGATACAGCGTATTCGGATCCAGCAACTCGTCCAGCAGCAGGGGATAACGCGCCAGTTGGCTGGCAACCATCGGAGAGGCCGCACACAGCGAAATCAGATGTTTCAGCGCGCCAGGGAACTCACTCAGCAGCTCAAGATAGGTTGTACGGGTGATGATCCCACTTAACAGCGGCATCATACGTGACAACGGTACAGGCGCATCCTCACGCGAGCAGACATCGCTGAGCAGATGCGGCATCAGATGATCCAGCACCTGGCGGCCACGTGGTCCAATGGCGCGCTTGTTCAGCTCCACCCGAAAATCGGCAATCAAGACCACCACGCGGTGACGATCCTCATCACTCAAATGTGCGAGAACAGGTGTTGTGTCATCTTCCTGCAATGCGTCCTGCCACAGTTCTCGCCAGTGTTCTGAGAGCGTATCATCCGGGGATTCACTTTCGTCGTCACCAATCAGGTCATTAAAGATGCGACGCACACCCGCCATGTGGGTTTCCAGTTGATCCGTTAATACCGACCAGTCATCCGCGCGCATTCCCCATGCCAGACGCGCGCGATTTAGCTCATCACCAGGCAGGGTTTGGGTTTGTTCGTCATTAATGCTTTGCAGGAGATTTTCCAGACGGCGCAGGAAAAGGTATGCATCGCGCAGCGTTTGCGCATCGCCTTCTGGCAATAAATGAAGTTGCTCAATCGCGCTTAACGTTGGCAGTAGCGAACGGGATTGCAGGGACGGTTCGCGCCCGCCCCGAATAAGCTGAAAAACCTGGACAATGAATTCGATTTCACGAATTCCACCAGCACCGAGTTTGATGTTGTCTTTCAGGCCACGGCGGCGGACTTCTCGGGAGATCATCCCTTTCATGTTACGCAGCGACTGGATCACACTGAAGTCGATATAGCGGCGGAAAACGAACGGGCGCAGCATGGCACGCAGTTCATTGGCATAGGCATCGTCGCTGTCGCCCATAATCCGCGCTTTGACCATCGCATAACGCTCCCAGTCACGCCCCTGCTCCTGGTAATAATCTTCCAGTGCCGCAAAACTCAGTACCAGCGGGCCACTGTCACCAAACGGACGCAGACGCATATCTACGCGATAGACAAAACCGTCCTGAGTGGGCTGGTCCAGCGCTTTGATTAACCGCTGACCTAAACGCGTGAAAAACTGCGCGTTGTCCAGTTCACGGCGTCCACCACGCGTAGAGCCCTTTTCTGGCCAGGCAAAGATCAGATCGATATCGGAGGAGAAATTCAGCTCGCAGCCACCCAGCTTGCCCATTCCCAGGATAAGCAATGGCTGAGGAACGCCCTCTTCACTACAGGGCGTTCCCCACTCGCGGCAGCAGACGTCATACAGCCAGTCGCGCGCGGCAACGATCAGCGTCTGCGCCAGGCCACTCAGTTGCTGCAATGTGCTCTCTTCGCTCACCAGTTCCAGCGACTGCGCCCAGGCAATACGCACCATCACCCGACGGCGGAACTGACGCAAAACGCACATTAGCGTCGCCTCATCCGCCACGCCATCAAGTTCGGTTTGTAACCAGCCAGCATACTGCCGCCACTCTTCGGCCTGCGGCGGAGAGTTCTCAAGCTCAGCCAGCCACTCAGGATTAGCCGTTACACTCTCCTGCACAAAATCACTGAACGTGAGCACGCACTTAGCCTGCTCGCTTAATGATGACGCCGGTAATGACTCAGGCAGACGTTCGCAAACGGTCTGCCACTGCTGCTGTAACTGCGAAGAAAGCGGCATTGTAGGGTTCCTTGCCAGAGTTAACGTTTTCCGCTGTGCAGCCAGAATGGCTCCTGCGAAATGGCCTCATTACGGAAATGCTCTATCTCAATATGCTGACGGGTTTCGATAGCATGTTTCAGCCCCTGCCAGTTTTCCAGCCAGACCTGTGCTTTACCCTCGTAGGCGCCAGACAGCAGTAGCATGCTGTCGATATTGCGCGTCAGGCGAATAAGCTGATCGCCATACTGGTCGCCCAGCGGATAAGCAAAGGTCGTCTTCAGTTCAGCGGCATGACGGGAAAGCTGGATATCCGCAAAACGTTTGAATGATTCACTGATTTTGGTTTGCGCTTTTGCATCCAGGAATGTGCGCCAGCTACGCGTCACCAGAAATTCGGTGAGCGCCAGTTTTGCAGTCGCGTTCTGCGGACTGTAGATTGCCGTTTTTGCTGAGACATCGGACGCCATCAGCGTTTCCGCCTGGGTCAGAAAATCACGTAAGTGAGCACTTGCTTTACGAGGAACAATGCCGCCAAACAGCGTTAACGCATGGCGAACCAGTCCCATCGCGCCCAATACATGGGCTTTCGATCCTTTCACACCGCGCGCCCACAGCTCTTCGTGGTACTGCCACTGAGAAAGCGCCAGCTCCAGCGAGGCCTCCAGACCTTGCTCCACGCTTGCTTTCGGCACGGTGCGTAAAATCGCCGTCGCCTTAGGCTGACGCGGTGCATTCCCGGCAGCCAGGTGATACCCACGCGCAGCTTTGCTCAGACTGCCCTGACGTAAACCGGATTGACTGACCAGCTTATGCGCCAGCCTGAGGACGTCAGCGGCGTCGCCTTCCAGCAATTCAAGTTCCAGTTCACAAATGGGCTCCTGAAATTCCCCCGCCTTCACCTCACCCAAATCAAGGGCGATTTCAATCCGGCTTTTACCTTCATTCACCAGCCATTTCTCACGCCAGAAATCGGTGCTAAACAGCGGTTGCACCTGAGCGCTAAGGGTTTCCGGTAATTCACCATTTGGCCATACTTCTGCGGGAAGACGATCGAGCTCAAGTTCTGGCTTGCTGATGTCGATATTGTATTCCGGGCGTTGATGCAAACCACCGACCACCCGGCCAGCAATTTTCATCGTCATCTCGTAGCGTCCATTAGCACCACGAATGCGCAACCCCATGTCATGTTGACGCAGCCAGTTATCTGGCGTTTCGTAATAGATATTGAGTAACTGAACGGGTTCGTGATGCTCGCCAGACAATGTATGCAGATGGTTGCGCAGCGCATCAACGCTGTCGTTTTCGACGATAAATTTTAATTCGATTTCTTGTGCCATGGCCTTGTACTTATGTGTGCGTCACAGATGAGTCAATTAAGGCGAACTTACTCGCCACTTTTTTGTCAGTACATAGTATTTTGCGCCAAATTGCCACGCAATGAGCAATTTTCCGAGCTTAAAAGTTTGAAGCCGTGACACAGATGATTCCGATTGCTGACGAATACTTTGCGTAGAGACACTGTTGCCACTACTATCGATCCACTTTTTATGAAAATAACGACGAATGATGCTTAAATTACGCCTGATTGGACTTACTTTACTTGCATTCAGCGCTGCAACCGCGGTGCACGCTGAAGAGAAACGTTATGTTTCTGACGAACTGAACACCTGGGTGCGTAGCGGCCCTGGTGATAATTATCGCCTCCTGGGCACGGTCAATGCTGGGGAAGAAGTCACACTGTTACAGACCAATCCAGACACTAATTACGGCCAGGTTCGTGACAGCACCGGACGTACCTCCTGGATCCCGATGAAGGAACTTAGCACCGTGCCGAGTCTGCGCACCCGCGTGCCAGATCTGGAAAATCAGGTAAAAACGCTGACCGATAAGCTGAACAATATCGACACCACCTGGAACCAGCGTACCGCTGAAATGCAGCAGAAAGTTGCCCAGAGTGACAGCGTGATTAGCGGTCTGAAAGACGAAAACCAGAAACTGAAAAACGAGCTTATTGTCGCCCAGAAAAAAGTGAATGCCGCTAACCTGCAGCTCGACGACAAACAACGAACCATCATCATGCAGTGGTTTATGTATGGCGGTGGCGTGTTGGGCGTAGGTTTGGTGCTGGGTCTGGTTCTGCCGCTGCTGATCCCAAGCCGTAAGCGTAAAGATCGTTGGATGAATTAATTCGTCTTCAATGCCAGACTTACGTACTATCTTGCGAAAAGAAAAGACGGGAGTTGTGGGCGTGAAGAGTTATCTGGTCGGTGGTGCGGTTCGTGATGCGTTGTTAGGCCTGCCGGTCAAAGACAGAGACTGGGTCGTGGTGGGTTCCACGCCTCAGAAGATGCTCGACGCGGGCTACCAGCAGGTAGGCCGCGATTTTCCCGTATTTCTTCACCCAACCAGCCATGAAGAGTACGCCCTGGCTCGCACCGAGCGAAAATCTGGCTCCGGTTATACCGGTTTTACCTGCTATGCCGCACCTGATGTGACTCTGGAGCAAGATTTGTTGCGCCGGGACCTCACCATTAACGCGCTGGCACAGGACGATCAAGGCCGAATTTTTGACGCTTATGGCGGTCTGGACGATCTCCGAGACCGTATTTTGCGTCATGTCTCCCCTGCGTTTTCTGAAGATCCGCTGCGCGTGCTGCGCGTGGCGCGTTTCGCTGCTCGTTATGCTCACCTGAGTTTTCGTATCGCCACTGAGACTATGGCACTGATGACCGCCATGACCCATGCGGGCGAGCTGGAGCACCTTACGCCAGAACGCGTCTGGAAAGAGACAGAAAGCGCGCTATCGACCCGCAACCCGCAGGTCTTTTTCCAGGTACTTCGTGAGTGTGGTGCGCTGAAAGTCCTGTTCCCGGAAATCGATGTACTCTTCGGTGTGCCGGCTCCGGCAAAATGGCATCCGGAAATTGATACCGGCATTCATACCCTGATGACGCTGAGTATGGCGGCCATGCTCAGCCCTGCCATTGATGTACGTTTCGCGACGCTATGCCACGATCTGGGCAAAGGGTTAACACCGAAAGAGTTCTGGCCTCGCCACCACGGACACGGCCCGGCGGGAGTGAAACTGGTTGAGGGATTATGTCAGCGTCTGCGTGTGCCTAACGACATCCGCGATCTGGCAAAACTGGTGGCGGAGTTTCATGACCTGATCCACACGTTCCCGATCCTGAAACCAACCACTGTCGTCAAACTTTTCGACAGTATCGACGCCTGGCGCAAGCCACAGCGCGTAGAACAGATCGCTCTGACCAGTGAAGCCGACGTTCGTGGGCGCACCGGGTTTGAAGCCTGCGATTATCCGCAGGGACGGTTGTTGCGTGAGGCATGGATCGTAGCGAGTGCAGTGCCAACAAAAGACGTTGTCGAAGCCGGCTTTAAAGGACCAGAGATCCGCGAAGAGCTGACCAAACGCCGTATTCAGGCAGTAGCTGACTGGAAGGAACAGCGTTGCCCTCAGCCAAAAGACTGAGGGCAATCAATCAGAAGAAGACGACGTACACCGCCGCGGCGACAATAAAGCGATAGATCGCAAACGGAATAAACGAGATACGTTTGATAAGTTGCAGGAAGGTTTTGATCGCAATCAGCGCCACAATAAAGGCGGTGATAAAGCCCACGGCGAACATCGGAATATCTCCCACCGTCAGGAAGCCGATGCTTTTATAGAGATCAAGCGCAGTTGCCCCCATCATCATCGGTACGGCCAGCAGGAATGAAAACTCCGATGCCGCGTAACGGCTAACGCCCATCAGCATCCCACCTGAAATCGTTGCTCCTGAACGCGAAAAACCCGGCCACAGCGCCAGACACTGGAAACAGCCAATCATGAATGCCTGACGGTAAGTCATGTCGTCCAGGCCTTCCGCACGCGGTTTTTTCGGTTTCAGCACTTCCGCTACAATCAGCAACACCCCGCCAACCACCAGCGCATACATGACGTTAATCGGGTTAAACAGCGATTTAATCGTGTCGTGAAAAATCAGTCCCAGTACTACAGCAGGAACCATACCTAACAGGATATGGATCAGCGTCAGGCGGCCTTTACCTTCTCCCTCGTGTTGCGGCAGACGGCCAAAGTGAATACCAATCAAGCCAAAGAGACGACGCCAGAACATCACAACGACCGCCAGAATCGAACCTAACTGGATAACAACTTCAAACGTCTTTGCCGTATCGCCCTCAAAGCCCAGCAGATGTCCCACGATAATCATGTGACCAGTACTGGAAACCGGCAAAAACTCCGTCAATCCTTCGACCACACCCAGGATTGCCGCCACCAGCAGCGAGTGCATATCGCTCATCAATAAACCCCTAAAAAGATATAAAAACGGTGAACCGTCATGTCCACCGTGAAAGATACATCCTTAAGACCGGTATAACCGAAAATGGTTTAGCTATTATGACGTTAAATGTTTCCTTTCGGATTACTGCCACGCTCGATGATCACACCAACATTGGTCGCGCGTGCCACAGCGCCGGGCTTACTGAGTTTGATACGTACCCAGGGAGAGTTGAAGCGGCTCAACAGCAAATCTGCAACCTCTTCTGCCACGCGTTCAACCAGTGCAAAACGTTGGCCTTCGACGTGGCTAATGACCGTGTCGCTAATATCGGCATAGCTCAGACAGTCATTCACATCATCACTTTTTGCGGCCAGACGGTTGTCCCAGCCCATTTCGATATCGAACACTAATTTCTGTTCGATGGTCTGTTCCCAGTCGTAAACACCAATAGTGGTGATTACCGAAAGTTGCTCTATAAATACAATATCCATCACGACCTGCCTGCTTTTTGGCTAAACCGGATACCACTTCCGGCGAATTATGCGTATTATCCACAGATGTTGAGAACACAGATACATTTTCAAAACGGAACAGCGTTATGAGTGCAATCGCGCCTGGAATGATTCTCCTCGCCTACCTTTGCGGCTCAATCTCCAGCGCCATTCTGGTCTGCCGCATCGCCGGGTTACCTGATCCACGCGAGAGCGGATCCCGGAATCCCGGGGCGACCAATGTACTACGAATTGGCGGCAAGGGAGCAGCCGTAGCGGTTTTGATTTTTGATGTTCTGAAAGGAATGCTACCGGTCTGGGGCGCATATGCTCTGGGCGTTACCCCTTTTTGGCTCGGGCTTATCGCCATCGCAGCCTGTATTGGTCATATCTGGCCTGTTTTCTTTGGTTTTAAAGGCGGTAAAGGCGTTGCCACCGCATTTGGCGCGATTGCGCCCATCGGTTGGGATTTAACGGGCGTGATGGCCGGAACCTGGCTTTTGACCATTTTACTGAGTGGCTATTCATCGCTGGGCGCAATTGTGAGCGCACTTATCGCGCCATTTTATGTCTGGTGGTTTAAGCCCCAGTTTACCTTCCCGGTGTCGATGCTCTCCTGCCTCATTTTGTTGCGCCATCACGATAACATTCAGCGCTTATGGCGTCGTCAGGAGACCAAAATCTGGACGAAACTGAAGCTAAAGAGAAAGAAAAAAGACCCTCAGTAAGCGGTTAGTTATGCCTTATAACCAAATGTGATTTTGGTCACCTTCTGCCTGTGGTAACTGTTAGAGACACAACACAACCACACAAAAAGAAAAATGGCAGAAATCACCAACTCAACCTCTCTTTCAACGGCAGAACATTCCCCTGATGGCGACATCAGATGGGTTCGTAGCGCCTCTGACGTTTCACGTCTGGTCAACGCGGGTTCTCAGGGCCGGGCGAATGCCCGTATCGTGATCGGTATCGCGCTGGGCGGTATTTTCCTCGATGCATACGATCTCGGTGCTCTGGCATTCGGTATCAAAGACATTACCCGCGAGTTTAATCTCACGCCGGCAGGCACGGGCATGGTGGCGTCGGCCATCACCTTCGGGGCAATCGTCGGGGCGCTCCTCGGTGGCTACCTCACGGACAAAATTGGGCGTTACCGCGTCTTTATGGCCGACATGGTGTTCTTCGTGGTGGCCGCCATCGCCTGTGCGCTGGCGCCGAACGAGTATGTTCTGGCGGGGGCACGCTTCGTAATGGGTCTTGGCGTGGGGATCGACCTTCCCGTCGCGATGGCATTTTTAAGCGAATTTGCCAAACTAAAAGGCCCCGGCAACAAAGCCTCCAGCGTCGCCATGTGGTGTCCAACCTGGTACGCCGCCATCAGTATCTCTTATCTGTTGGTTCTCTTCTTCTATGCGGTCCTGCCGGAAAGCCACAGCGACTGGCTCTGGCGTTTGATCCTCGGCTTTGGCGCGGTTCCTGCATTGGTCATTATCGCAATCCGCAGCCGCTATATGAGCGAGTCTCCGGTCTGGGCGGCAAACCAGGGCAACCTGAAACAGGCAGCTTCCATTCTGCGCCAGTCGTATAACATTAACGCCCATGTCCCGCAGGATGCGCTCAACCAGCCAGCGCCGGTGGTCAATAAAGCAAAATGGGCAAATTACCTGAACCTGTTCAAGGGGGTCTATTTACGGCGAACAACGCTGGCGACGTTGCTGTCGGTGGTCTCCTCATTTGCCTATAACGCCGTGGCCTTTGGCCTGCCCGTCATTATCTCCAGCTTCTTTGTTCAGTCGATGTTGACCACCATTTT
The DNA here is from genome assembly GCF_016859735.1 of Lelliottia sp. RWM.1. Taxonomy (NCBI): domain Bacteria; kingdom Pseudomonadati; phylum Pseudomonadota; class Gammaproteobacteria; order Enterobacterales; family Enterobacteriaceae; genus Lelliottia; species Lelliottia sp. RWM.1. The sequence continues at coordinate 54,459 of NZ_WLVC01000002.1, forward strand.
GATCTCGCTGGCGCTTAACCTGCTGTTTGCGTTCGTCGGCGGACTGCTGGCAGTGCGTTACGTCCCGCGCTTTGGCGCATGGCGAATGTCACTTGCAGGTTATACCTGTCAGCTTATTGCCTTGCTTGGTCTGGCGCTGATTGGTCGCCCGGAAGGCGCCCCGGAAGGTATTATCGCCGTCGCCATGCTGGCGCTGTTCCTGTTCGGCCAGGGTTTTGGACCGGGCGCGCATACCATGGCATTTGCTTCGCTGAGCTATCCAACGTCGTTGCGCGGTGTAGGCGTTGGCCTCAACCAGACGCTGATGCGCAGCAGCTCAACGCTGTCGCTGTTCCTGTTCCCACTGCTGGTTGCCTCTCTGGATACCGCGGTGTTCTGGGTGATTGCCCTGGCGCCGTTTATCGGGCTGGCCTCACTGCTGGCGATCCGCTGGGAACCGTCCGGGTATGATGTGGATGCGGAGGATTATCGGTAATTTCCTCCTTAACTCAATTGTGGAATTGTTCCGTTCACTACAGCACCTCTGCTATCTGAAACACCCACAGCGGCCTGAAAGGGGAACGGGTGTTGAGTCCCCGCTAAAATCGGCGAACCGGAGACCGAATGACAAGGTCTGGACGCCAGGGATAGCGGCCTGAGGCGAATCGAGACAGGATATCGAGTTGAGCCGACCGCAGGCAGAGGGTCGGGAGATGAGCGAAGTGCGAAGCACCGATTTTGTTGCGGGGCCGCGGTGGCCCCCTTTTCCCATTCACAGGCTGCATCATTTTATTTTCTGCCACTCTCAAGGTGAACGGAACAAACCTCAACACTCATCCATAAGCGACTCATATGACAGCCTTCATTTCTGCCAGGGCATACTAAAACGTAACCCGGTAGTGAGCAGATGGATGCAGCATGTTAGCAACTCAGGTCACTGATAACTCTTATAAAGGCTGGCAGGCATCCCTTGATCTGCTGTTTCGCCGCACCCCTGAGAAAACCCTTCTGCAGTCGGCCCGTCACGTAGGCCCCCTCACGGTTCAACGCCCGTTTTACCCCGAAGAGGAAACCTGCCACCTCTACTTACTTCACCCACCCGGTGGAATTGTCGGTGGAGATGTTCTGAATATTTCCGTTCAGTTAGAAGCGGGCTGTCACACGCTGATTACCATGCCGGGAGCAAGCAAGTTTTACCGCAGCAGCGGTAAAGAGGCACGTCTGGAGCAGCACTTTACCCTCGCAGAAAACGCCACGCTGGAGTGGTTGCCGCAGGACTCCATTTTCTTCCCTGGCGCGAATGCCGCACTGCGTTCCGTCTTCCATCTGCAAACCTCCAGCACCCTGCTGGCCTGGGAGCTTTTCTGCCTGGGCCGTCCGGTGATCAACGAAACCTTCAGCCTCGGCACAATCGAGAGTCGGCTGGAGGTCTGGATCGAGGGTGAACCGCGGTTAATTGAGCGTCAGCATCTGAAGGACGGAGACCTTTCCTCTGTAGCAAACCATCCGTGGATCGGCACATTGCTGTTCTATCCATCAACGGAACATCACCTTGAAACTGTGCGTGAACAGCTCGCCCCGCTGGAAAATTTTGCCGGAGCGACCCTCACCGATGGTCTGATGTCGGTGCGTTTTCTCTCGCACGATAACCTGATTTGTCAGCGGGTAATGCGCGAAATATGGCAGTCGCTTCGCCCGCTTTTAACCACCAAATCGCCCTGCTCACCCCGCATCTGGCAGACCTAAGAGAAACGTTATGGAACTGACCCCCAGAGAAAAAGACAAGCTGTTGTTGTTCACCGCGGCGCTGGTTGCTGAGCGCCGCCTGGCTCGTGGTGTAAAGCTTAACTATCCGGAATCGGTCGCCTTGATCAGCGCCTTTATTATGGAAGGTGCTCGCGACGGGGAAACCGTGGCGGCTTTAATGGAAGCTGGCCGCCACGTTCTGACGCGCACTCAGGTGATGGAAGGTGTCCCGGAAATGATCCCCGACATTCAGGTTGAAGCCACGTTTCCAGACGGCTCCAAGCTTGTCACCGTTCACAACCCCATTGTGTAAGGAGCATGTGATGATCCCAGGTGAATACCAGATCAAATCAGGGCAGATAGCCCTTAACAGTGGGCGAGAAACACAACGTGTGATCGTGGAAAACCACGGCGACAGGCCGATCCAGGTGGGATCGCATTACCACTTTTACGAGGTCAACCCGGCGCTAAAGTTCGATCGTGAACCTGTAAAAGGCTATCGCCTCAATATTCCAGCCGGCACAGCGGTACGGTTTGAACCCGGCCAGAAACGTGAAGTCACGTTGGTCAAAGTGGCAGGCGCACAGCGCATTTTCGGCTTTCGGGGCGATGTTATGGGCGAACTGGAGGTAAAAAATGGCTGATATTTCACGCCAGGCCTATGCCGATATGTTCGGCCCGACGACGGGAGATAAAGTCAGGCTGGCCGATACCGGGCTGTGGATCGAAGTGGAACACGATCTCACGATCTACGGTGAAGAGGTTAAATTCGGCGGCGGGAAAGTGATCCGCGACGGCATGGGACAAGGGCAGATGACCGCAGAAGAGTGCGTGGATCTGGTCCTGACCAACGCGTTGATCGTCGATCACTGGGGGATCGTGAAAGCGGATATCGGGGTGAAGAACGGGCGGATCTTTGCCGTCGGTAAAGCTGGAAACCCCGATATCCAACCCGGCGTGACGATCCCGATTGGCGCAGCAACGGAGGTGATCGCCGCTGAAGGCAAGATCGTCACCGCTGGTGGGATCGACACCCACATTCACTGGATCTGCCCACAGCAAGCCGAAGAAGCGCTGGTCTCTGGTGTCACCACCATGATTGGGGGAGGAACAGGCCCGGCTGCGGGCACGCACGCAACCACCTGCACACCGGGGCCCTGGTATATCGCCCGCATGCTACAGGCCGCCGACACCCTGCCCGTCAATATTGGATTTCTGGGGAAAGGCAACGGATCGAATCCTGATGCCTTGCGCGAACAAATCGCCGCGGGTGCTATCGGCCTGAAAATCCACGAGGACTGGGGCGCGACGCCTGCGGCAATCAACTGTTCACTGAACGTGGCTGACGAAATGGATATTCAGGTGGCCCTGCACAGCGACACGCTGAATGAATCCGGCTTTGTTGAAGATACGCTGGCGGCGATCGCGGGTCGCACCATTCACACGTTCCATACCGAAGGTGCGGGCGGCGGACATGCACCGGATATCATTACCGCCTGCGCGCACCCCAATATTCTTCCCTCGTCGACGAACCCGACACTGCCGTACACCGTCAACACTATCGATGAACATCTCGACATGTTGATGGTCTGTCACCATCTTGATCCCGATATTGCTGAAGATGTGGCCTTTGCTGAATCCCGTATTCGCCGGGAAACGATCGCCGCCGAAGATGTGTTGCACGATATCGGCGCGTTCTCGCTCACGTCATCAGACTCCCAGGCGATGGGCCGCGTGGGCGAAGTAATTATCCGCACCTGGCAGGTCGCACACCGGATGAAAGTCCAGCGAGGTATGTTACCGGAAGAGTCCGGTGAAAATGATAACGTCCGCGTAAAGCGCTATATCGCCAAATACACCATCAACCCTGCACTCACCCACGGTATTTCACATGAGGTCGGCTCCATTGAAGCGGGAAAGCTGGCGGATCTAGTGGTCTGGTCACCCGCATTTTTTGGTGTGAAACCTGCCACCATCGTCAAAGGTGGAATGATCGCCTGCGCGCCAATGGGTGATATCAACGCCTCTATCCCGACGCCGCAACCGGTGCATTATCGCCCGATGTTTGGCTCGCTGGGTGCTGCACGCCACGCCACGCGCCTGACGTTTGTCTCACAGGCTGCGGCAACCAATGGCATCCCCCAGCAACTGAACTTGCAGAGCGCCATTGCCGTGGTGAAAGGCTGTCGAACAGTAAAAAAAGCCGACATGATCCATAACGATCTACAGCCGAATATCACCGTGGATGCACAAACTTATGAGGTCCGTGTTGACGGACATCTGATCACCAGCGAGCCCGCAGATGTTCTGCCGATGGCTCAGCGCTATTTTCTGTTTTAGGAGCAACGATGATCACCTTAACGCAACGCCTTGACCATGCTCACCCCACGACCGCCAGCGTCACGCTGCCGATTGATGTCCGGGTAAAAAGTCGTGCCCGAGTGGAACTCAACGATGGCCGCGAAGCTGGGCTAATGCTGCCTCGCGGCTTGCTGCTGCGCGGCGGCGACCTTCTGGCGACGGAAGATGGCAGCGAGGTGATCGAAGTGATTGCTGCGCCGGAATCGGTCTCCGTCGTGCATTGCGCCGATCCCTGGTTGCTCGCCCGTGCCTGTTATCACCTGGGTAACCGCCACGTCCCGTTGCAAATCATGCCCGGTGAACTTCGCTACCACCACGATCACGTACTCGACGACATGCTGCGCCAGTTTGCCCTTGAGGTGACATTTGCCCACCTGCCGTTTGAACCCGAAGCGGGCGCTTACACCAGCGACGCTCATAGCCATTCTCACGCCCACTCACATTAAGGAACTCCTATGCGCACGTATTTACCGCTGTTACTGCTGGCTTTTTCCCTTCCGGCGCTCGCGCATCCTGGGCATGGCACAGACAGCTTTCAGGCTGGATTCCTCCATCCCCTGACCGGTTTTGATCATCTGTTAATGTTGACCGGCGCTGGCGTGCTTTCCGCATTAAGCGGGCGCAAGCTGCTGCTGCCCTTTGCCACCCTCGGCATGATGCTGGTTGGGGCGATTGCCGGCAGTCTGTTCGGTGGTTTTAGCGGCATGGAGATGCTGATCATCGCTTCGCTGGCTGTGTGTGGCGTGATGATGTTTAAGACCGAAAAACGGCTTTTATTGGCGGTCCCCGCACTGGCGATGTTCCACGGCTGGGCGCACGGTGTGGAGATGTCCGGCCACAATTTCTGGCTGTTTACCAGCGGTTTCATGCTCGCCAGTGCCACAGTGTTGTGCGCAAGTTTCGCCGCAGGATTACTGCTTCGCCGCCATGATGGCCTGCGCAAAATCTTCGGCGGTGGGCTGATTGTCTCAGCCTTGCTGGCGCTGATGAGCTAATGGAGCACACACGGCAGTGGCTGCGCTTGATGCAACTCTCCAGTAGCAGTTTGCCTGTCGGGTCTTTCACCTGGTCACAGGGGCTGGAATGGGCAGTAGAGGCTGGCTGGGTCACCAGCAGCGATGCGTTCAAACACTGGCAAATACAGCAGATGGATAACAGCTTTTTCTGCGTTGATCTGCCGCTGTTTATTCGTCTGTATCAGGCCTGTGAGCAAGACGATCTTGCGCGCGCAACACGCTGGACGGCATACGTCCTTGCCTGCCGGGAAACGCGCGAGCTACGCGAAGAAGAACGCAATCGCGCCGCCGCGTTTACACGCCTCATCAAAAGCTGGGAACCAGACTCACCCAAAGAGTGGCTACCGCTGTTTTCCCAAAGCCAGTTGTGCGGTATGGCGTGGCTCGGCGTGCGGTGGGGCATTGGCGCGCGCGAGCTGGCATTAAGCCTGGGCTATAGCTGGATTGAAAGCGCGGTGATGGCAGGCGTTAAACTGGTTCCTTTCGGGCAGCAGGCGGCGCAACAGCTCATTATTGAACTGAGCGACCATTTTTCCGCCGGTCTTGAACAGGCTTTTTTGCGCAGGGATGACGAACTCGGTGCAGCAACACCGCTTTCCGCCATCGCTTCTGCGCGACACGAAACACAATATTCACGGTTATTCCGTTCCTGAGGATGCACTATGGCTGATTACAAACACCCCTTGCGCGTTGGCGTGGGTGGCCCGGTAGGGTCGGGCAAGACCGCACTGCTGGAAGCGCTTTGCAAAGCAATGCGCGACACATATCACCTGGCAGTGGTAACGAACGATATCTACACCAAAGAGGATCAACGCATTCTGACGGAAGCGGGCGCACTGGCGCCAGAGCGTATTGTGGGCGTAGAAACCGGCGGATGCCCTCATACCGCGATCCGCGAAGATGCGTCGATGAACCTCGCAGCGGTCGAAGCACTCAGCGAGAAATTCGGTAATCTGGATCTGATTTTCGTTGAAAGCGGCGGGGACAACCTGAGCGCGACCTTCAGCCCGGAGCTGGCGGATCTGACAATCTACGTTATCGACGTCGCTGAAGGGGAGAAGATCCCACGCAAGGGCGGGCCGGGGATCACCAAATCAGATTTTCTGGTAATCAACAAAACCGATCTGGCCCCTTACGTCGGCGCGTCGCTGGAGGTAATGGAGCGCGACACTAATCGTATGCGCGGTGAACGGCCATGGACGTTTACCAACCTGAAAGTGGGTGATGGCCTCGCGACGATCATTGCGTTTCTGGAAGAGAAAGGGATGTTGCGGGTGTAGCCGAATAGACCCTCTCCCTTGTGGGGAGAGGGTGAGAGATTACGCCTCAGGAAGCTCCGCCAACGGCCAGCGTGGACGCACAGAAACGCTCAAATCAGCTCTCGCCTCTGCGTTCAAACGCACCATGCCTGCGTAAGCGATCATCGCTCCGTTATCGGTGCAAAATTCCGGACGCGCATAGAACACTTCGCCGCGACGTTTTTGCATCATCTCTGCCAGTTTCGCGCGCAACGTGCGGTTAGCACTGACACCACCGGCCATCACCAGGCGTTTAAAACCGGTCTGATCCAGGGCTCGTTTGCACTTGATCATCAGCGTATCCACCACCGCATCTTCAAAGGCGCGAGCGATGTCCGCACGGGTCTGATCGTCGTTATCATTGTTGCGGATAGTATTCGCAGCGAAGGTTTTCAGGCCAGAGAAGCTGAAATCCAGACCTGGACGATCGGTCATCGGACGTGGGAAAACAAAACGCCCTTCTGTTCCTTGTGCCGCCATTTTCGAGAGCATCGGGCCGCCGGGATAATCCAGCCCCAACAATTTGGCCGTTTTATCAAACGCTTCACCGGCCGCATCGTCGATAGACTCGCCCAGCAGCTCATATTTGCCAATCCCTGTCACACTGATCAACTGGGTATGGCCGCCAGAAACCAGCAGCGCGACAAACGGAAACTCAGGCGGATTATCTTCCAGCATCGGAGCCAGCAGATGCCCTTCCATATGGTGAACCGGGATCGCCGGAACATCCCACGCAAACGCCAGCGAACGTCCAACGGTTGCCCCAACCAGCAGAGCGCCCACCAGGCCAGGACCTGCGGTGTAGGCTACTGCATCAATATCTTTCGCCGTTAACCCGGCCTCTTTCAGCGCCGCCTGGATCAGCGGAACCGTTTTGCGCACATGGTCACGGGAGGCCAGTTCAGGCACAACACCGCCGTAGTCAGCATGTAATTTCACCTGACTATACAGTTGGTTGGCTAACAGCCCTTTTTCGTCGTCGTAAATGGCAATGCCGGTTTCATCGCAGGATGTTTCAATACCCAGTACACGCATGACTTATTTTACCTCGCTCTAATACCGCGCAGTGTAGGACCAATGCGGGTTGATGTAAAACTTTCCTCACCCCTGGTGCTCAGTTCGTGTATACTCCCTGTCCTTATAAAAGTCCCTTTCAAAATCACGTCGGTGCTTTACAAAGCAGCAGCAATTGCAGTAAAATTCCGCACCATTTTGAAATAAGCTGGCGTTGATGCCAGCGGCAAACCGAATTTATTAAAGGTGAGAGTTACATGCCGGTAATTAAAGTACGTGAAAACGAGCCGTTCGACGTAGCACTGCGTCGCTTCAAGCGTTCATGCGAGAAAGCAGGTGTTCTGGCTGAAGTTCGTCGTCGTGAGTTCTATGAAAAACCAACGACCGAACGTAAGCGCGCTAAAGCTTCAGCTGTGAAACGTCACGCGAAGAAACTGGCTCGCGAAAACGCACGCCGTACTCGTCTGTACTAATTGATTGAGGGCTTAAGTCCTCAATTACAGACAGAGTAATAGTCGTAAGGCCGTGCTTCCGGAAGGAATGCGCGGCTTATTTTCGTTTAAGAGTTACTAAAAATTCACGGGGCCTATGGCAGGACGAATCCCACGCGTATTCATCAATGACTTGCTGGCAAGAACCGACATCGTCGATCTCATCGACGCGCGGGTAAAGCTAAAAAAGCAAGGCAAGAATTACCATGCGTGCTGTCCATTCCATAACGAAAAAACCCCCTCTTTCACCGTGAATGGTGAAAAACAGTTTTACCATTGCTTCGGCTGTGGCGCACACGGTAATGCCGTCGATTTTTTAATGAACTACGACAAGCTCGAGTTCGTTGAAACCGTCGAAGAACTGGCGGCGATGCACAACCTTGAAGTGCCTTATGAAGCAGGCAGCGGCCCCAGTCAGATAGAGCGCCATCAACGGCAAACGCTGTATCAGTTAATGGATGGCCTGAATTCGTTTTACCAACAGTCTCTTAAGCAATCTGCTGCTGAGCCTGCGCGTCACTATCTGACCAAGCGCGGACTGAGCGACGACGTTATTGCGCGTTTCGCTATTGGATATGCACCACCCGGATGGGACAACGTCTTAAAACGTTTTGGTGGCAATAGCGAAGATCGTAAATCGTTGATCGACGCAGGTATGCTGGTCACCAACGACCAGGGACGAAGCTACGACCGCTTCCGTGAACGGGTGATGTTCCCCATTCGTGACAAGCGAGGCCGGGTGATTGGTTTTGGTGGACGCGTGCTGGGCGATGCCCTGCCGAAGTACCTCAACTCCCCGGAAACCGATATTTTTCATAAAGGCCGCCAGCTTTACGGTCTTTATGAAGCGCAACAGGATAACGCGGAACCTCAGCGTTTGCTGGTCGTCGAAGGGTATATGGATGTTGTTGCCCTGGCGCAATACGGCATTAATTACGCCGTCGCGTCGCTGGGAACCTCCACGACAGCCGATCATATCCAACTGCTGTTCAGGGTGACGAATAACGTTATCTGCTGTTACGACGGCGACCGGGCAGGCCGTGATGCCGCCTGGCGTGCGCTGGAAACGGCGCTTCCTTATATGACCGACGGGCGTCAGTTGCGCTTTATGTTCCTGCCCGATGGTGAAGACCCGGATACGCTGGTGCGTAAAGAGGGCAAAGCGGCGTTTGAAGCGCGGATGGAGCAGGCTCAGCCACTCTCCACGTTTTTGTTTAACAGCCTGATGCCGCAGGTAGATTTGAGTACACCGGATGGTCGCGCGCAGCTCAGTACGCTGGCACTGCCGCTCATCACTCAGGTCCCTGGTGAAACACTGCGTATTTATCTGCGCCAGGAACTCGGCAACAAGCTCGGTATTCTGGATGACAGTCAGCTTGAACGTTTAATGCCAAAACTGGCTGAAACAGGCGTGGTTCGCCCCGCGCCGCAGCTAAAACGCACAACCATGCGTATACTGATAGGGTTACTGGTACAAAACCCTGAGCTGGCACCACAAGTGCCACCGCTGGCAGGATTAAACCATGAAAAGCTGCCGGGACTTGGCTTATTTGCAGAACTGGTCAACACTTGTCTGTCTCAGCCAGGTCTGACCACCGGACAACTTTTAGAGCATTATCGCGGCACAAAAGAGTCCGCCACCCTTGAAAAACTGTCGATGTGGGACGATATAGCAGATAAAGATATCGCAGAAAAAACGTTCACCGACTCACTGAACCATATGTTTGATTCGATGCTTGAATTGCGCCAGGAAGAGTTGATTGCCCGCGAGCGCACACACGGTTTAAGCAGCGAAGAACGCCGGGAACTCTGGATGTTAAACCAGGAACTGGCGAAGAAATAAAAAGACAAAATCATTCACGTTGTACCAGGACAGCAAAAGAACGAATTTCCGGGAGTGTACATTAGCGCATGACCAGGATGACAAATCCGCCGGGACAACGTGAAGAATAAAGTATTTAACGGCTTAAGTGCCGAATATCGATCGGGAAGCCCCCGGCAGCCGCACTGAGAGGCAGCGGCACAAATATAAGTACGCCCTCGCTTTAAAGGTTGGCAGCAACACCGCCGACACCAATCAAACGAATTAAGTGTGGATACCGTCTTATGGAGCAAAACCCGCAGTCACAGCTGAAACTTCTTGTCCAACGCGGTAAGGAGCAAGGCTATCTGACCTATGCCGAGGTCAATGACCATCTGCCGGAAGATATCGTCGATTCAGACCAGATCGAAGACATCATCCAAATGATCAATGACATGGGCATTCAGGTGATGGAAGAAGCACCGGATGCCGATGATCTGTTGCTGGCCGAAAACTCCAACAACACTGACGAAGATGCGGAAGAAGCCGCTGCGCAGGTACTGTCCAGCGTAGAATCCGAAATTGGGCGCACGACAGACCCGGTTCGCATGTACATGCGTGAAATGGGTACGGTTGAACTGTTGACCCGCGAAGGCGAAATCGACATCGCTAAACGCATCGAAGACGGGATCAACCAGGTTCAGTGCTCTGTTGCTGAATACCCGGAAGCGATCACCTATCTTCTGGAGCAGTACGACCGCGTTGAAGCAGAAGAAGCGCGTCTGTCAGACCTGATCACTGGCTTTGTCGACCCGAACGCTGAAGAAGACATGGCGCCTACAGCGACTCACGTTGGTTCTGAACTGTCTCAGGAAGAGATGGATGACGACGAAGACGAAGACGAAGAAGACGGCGACGATGACAGCAGCGATGACGACAACAGCATCGATCCTGAACTGGCACGTGAGAAATTTGGCGAACTGCGTACTCAGTACGAACTCGCTCGCGACACGATTAAAGCCAAAGGCCGGAGCCACGCTGCTGCTCAGGAAGAGATCCTGAAGCTGTCTGAAGTGTTCAAACAGTTCCGTCTGGTTCCAAAACAGTTCGACTACCTGGTTAACAGCATGCGCGTGATGATGGATCGCGTGCGTACCCAGGAACGCATCATCATGAAACTGTGTGTTGAACAGTGCAAGATGCCGAAAAAGAACTTCATCACGCTGTTCACGGGTAACGAAACCAGTGAAACCTGGTTCAACGCTGCTGTCGCAATGAATAAGCCGTGGTCTGAAAAGCTGCTTGACGTTAAAGAAGACGTTCAGCGCGGCCTGATGAAACTGCAACAGATTGAAGAAGAAACCGGCCTGACCATCGAGCAGGTGAAAGACATCAACCGTCGTATGTCCATCGGTGAAGCGAAAGCCCGCCGTGCGAAGAAAGAGATGGTTGAAGCAAACTTACGTCTGGTTATCTCTATCGCCAAGAAATACACCAACCGTGGTCTGCAGTTCCTGGATCTGATTCAGGAAGGCAACATCGGTCTGATGAAAGCGGTAGATAAGTTCGAATACCGTCGTGGTTATAAATTCTCCACCTACGCGACATGGTGGATCCGTCAGGCGATCACCCGTTCTATCGCAGACCAGGCGCGCACCATCCGTATCCCGGTGCATATGATTGAGACCATCAACAAACTCAACCGTATCTCTCGCCAGATGCTGCAAGAGATGGGTCGCGAGCCAACGCCGGAAGAGCTGGCTGAACGTATGCTGATGCCGGAAGACAAGATCCGTAAAGTGCTGAAGATCGCCAAAGAGCCTATCTCCATGGAAACACCAATCGGTGATGATGAAGATTCGCATCTGGGTGATTTTATCGAGGATACGACCCTCGAACTGCCGCTGGACTCTGCCACCACCGAGAGCCTGCGTGCTGCGACGCACGACGTTCTGGCTGGCCTGACCGCGCGTGAAGCGAAAGTTCTGCGTATGCGTTTCGGTATTGATATGAATACCGACCACACGCTGGAAGAAGTGGGTAAACAGTTCGACGTTACCCGTGAGCGTATCCGTCAGATCGAAGCGAAGGCGCTGCGTAAACTGCGCCATCCAAGCCGCTCTGAAGTGCTGCGTAGCTTCCTCGACGACTAAAACTGTTCCGGTTCTGAAAAAGCTCCCTTTCGGGAGCTTTTTTTTTGGCATTTTCAGCCCACAGACAAAAATTGGTAGGGTAAATTATTAATAAATGAAATTGTAAATGATATTTATTTTCATTATCATTTTTCTTTTCGTAAACTACTGTAAAGAAAAATTACATGATCCCCTTAATTTTTAAGAATAAAACCCTCTGCGCACTCGCTATCTCCTTGACGCTTCACGCTGGTGCAACCTTCGCAAAAGAATTCTCAGAGAACCATTTCACGTCCCAGGCACTTGGTCATGGGGTTTACGAGCTGGCTTTTGATAAAAACCAAAAAGCGATCTATGCCGCATCAGCGCCCTCCTTTGATAAAGATAAAACAAGCGGAGAAGTCTTCCTGCTCGCGGCCGACTATCTCAAGATTAATGAGCGGATCGCAACTCAACGACGTCCCTTTGCAGTCGCGCTGGATGAACCCAATCATATCCTCTATCTGGGCAATGCGCTGGACGGCTCACTTACCCTGGTTGATACCCGCACCAACAAAGAAGTAAAAACAATCCAGTTGAGTAACGACGCCGATCCGAAGAATAAAGCACACGTCCGTGAAGTGGTCCTGGATAAGAAACACCAGCGCCTCTACGTGTCCGGTATTGGCAGTGAAGACAAAGGCATGCTGTGGATTGTCGATACCCAGAAACAGCAGGAAATGCATGCCCTCACGAAGATGGATCCCGTAGGTTTTGCGGTCGATGAGTCAGGTGACAAGGTTTACGCCGTCACCGGAAAAGGCGAGCTGATCACCCTGGATGGCAAAACGTCGCAGCTCCTCTCCCGCGTAAAAGTTGACCCTTCCGAGGCGAACCATTACTTCCTGAACATTGCCCTGAACACGGCCAAGGGCGTGGGCTTTATCGCGGATACCAACACGCCTGACGTGCTGGTTGTGCAACTCGACTCAGGCAAGCTTATCCATCGTATCAAGACACCTAACTCCATTGCCGCCATCTATAACCCTGCGCGCAACGAAGTGTATGTCACCCATCGCAATGCCCGTCAGATTAGTGTTATCGATGCGAACACCTACGGCCTGAAGCACACCATCAAAACAGCAGCTATGCCAAACAGCATGGCACTTTCTCCTGATAGCAAAACGCTTTATGTCAGCGTCAAACAGGACGAAAAAGCCAACCAGGCTGATTACGTGCTCAAACTCGATTTAACTCAATTCTGAGGATTGCTTTGTGATTAACCAGACACGTACGGCACTGGCGATTTCGCTCGCCCTTGCCAGCCTTCCGGCAGCTGTTTTCGCCGAAGACAAAACACCTGCAAATGAAGATCAGCTTGTGGTCACCGCCACCGGTTTCGCACAGGAACGCCGCGAAGCACCTGCCACCATCTCCGTCGTGGGTGAAAAAGAACTCAATACGCGTTCTAACCAGAACGTCACCGAAGCGCTTCGCGAGATGCCAGGCGTATTAGTGGGGAACGGCAACGGAAGCCTTGCCACGGGTGATGTGCAGATGCGTGGCATGGACTCAACCTACACCTCCTACATGGTGAACGGCATCAAACAAGGGACCCGCGAATCTCGCCCTTACGGACACCATATCGGAACCGAAGCGGCCTTTATGCCGCCGCTTGCCGCTATTGAACGCATCGAGGTGATCCGTGGGCCGATGTCCTCACTATATGGCTCTGACTCCATCGGAGGCGTGGTCAACGTCATCACCAAAAAAGCCTACAACCTGGATAATTGGACGGGCGTACTGGAAGATAATTACTTCTTGCAGGAGAAGAGTGAGTACGGCAACACCAACCAGACGAATGCCTTCCTGATGGGACCCATCATTCCAGGCAAGCTTGGGATGAGCGTGGCGGCAGATTACCTTGACCGTCGCGATGATGACAGCCAGAACGATGAACGCTTTGTTAAGCACCAGGCGGGCAACCTGGACGCGACCATTAATATGTCGCCGACTGATACCCAACTGTGGGATGTGAATGTCGTCAAAGGACATCAGGTAAAATCACACAACGATAAAGCCTGGCAATGGGACTTTGATCGTGATGCCGCATCACTGTCTCAGCACGCGTGGTACGGTGACGGTCTGCTGGAAGCGAAAAACTTCGTCAGCTACGAGAATGCCAAAACCGAATACCGCGTGCCGGGTATGAGCTCGCAGTTTATCAAGCAGCGTAACTACGAGGCCAACAGCGCGAACACCCTTTCGTTGGGCGATCATAAGTTAACGCTTGGGATCAACTTCACCCGTAATGAGCTGGACGACACTTTCGGCATCGAAGACAAAGAAGTTCCGGGTGTGACACCGGTCAGCAAGATCACCCGTAACGGCTGGGCACTGTTTGCCGAAGACGCATGGATGATGGTTCCGGACTTCACCCTCACCACGTCCGCACGTCTGGATCACGACAGCTACTTTGGCTATCACGTCACGCCAAAACTCTACGGTAACTGGACGATTGATGAAAGCTGGGCGCTGAAAGGCGGGGTATCGGCGGGCTATAAGAAGCCCGACCTGCGTGAAAACAACGAAGGCTTTACCAGCGTCTACGGCGCCTATCCTTATTCGTTTATTGGGATCGGTAACGACGACCTGAAGCCGGAACAAAGCGTCAACACCGAGTTGGGCGTCTACTGGCAACAGGACACGCTGGAGCTGGATGCCACCGTGTTCTTCACCAAATTTAAAGACAAGATCAGCGACTACACCATCTGCACCGCATCGGGCACGCAGAAATGTATCTACAACGGGTACGAAGCTGAAGAAGTCTCCCAGTATTTCAACGTCAGCGACGCGGAAATCTACGGTCTGGAGCTGAACGGCGACTGGCAGGTCACACCATCGCTGAAGGCTAACGCAAACTACACCTATACTCACAGCGAGCAAAAAAGCGGTCAGTACAAGGGCGAGGCGCTGAACGAATTCCCGAGCAGCATGGCCAACCTGTCACTGACGTGGAATGCGCTTAATGACCTGGAGTTGTGGTCTAAAGCCAGCTGGCGCAGCAATACGCCGGACACGGGTAAATCGACATCCACAGAGGCTTATGCCCTGGTTGATTTAGGTCTACGCTACCATCTCAATAAAAACATCACACTGATGACGGGTGTCTATAACCTGTTCGACGTGAACCCGATTTACAAAACGTCCTACAACCAGTCCTCGATACTGGAAGGCCGCCGCTACAACATGGGCGCACGCTTCGAGTTCTGATAGTGACGCCGGAGCCTCAGGCTCCGGCAGTTACAGCCCCCGCACGATAAGTGCTTCATCCAGTTCCCGGTAGGATTCGACCAGCTTATCCAGCGTTGCCCTGTTCAGGCCACTCGGATTTGGCAATACCCACACCTGCGTGACGCCGATGGTAATGCTCTGCTTGCCCCATTGCACACCACGCTGATTAAATGCCTGCTCGTAGGCCTGCTTGCCGAGGATCGCCAGTGCCGCTGGCTGGTAGTCTTCAATCTTTCTAATAAGCTCCTGTCCGCCGCTGCGCAGTTCAAGCAGATTCACTTCACTCGCCTGCACCGTTGGGCGTTCGACCAGCATGGTGATCCCGCAGCGCGTATCGAGCAGATGCTGCTCCTCTTCCGGCTTTAACAACCTGTCAGTAAAACCAGCCTGGTGGATCACTTTCCAGAAGCGATTGCCCGGATGAGCGAAGTGAAAACCGGTGTGTGCTGAAGACTTTCCGGGGTTGATACCGCAGAACACCACCCGCAGGCCAGGGGCCAGAATATCGTTGATCATGTTTACTCCCGATCGATACATCGTTGCGGAAGTATAAAGGATTGATAATGCGTTGTTTATAAAAACAGCAGGCAGGTGTGAATGGCTGGATTGCGACGTAGAGTTACTCTATAATTCACCGCCACGGCCCCTTAGCTCAGTGGTTAGAGCAGGCGACTCATAATCGCTTGGTCGCTGGTTCAAGTCCAGCAGGGGCCACCAAATAAAACAAGGACTTGCGAGAAATCGCAGGTCCTTTTTGTTTTATTAAGGCTACTTATAGGCTACTTTTTTCGATTATCACTGATTATTTAAACAGCAAAAAACCTACATGAATTCACTCTCATCTTGAAAAATGTAAAGATAATCTCTAAATAAAAAGTCACGAATTCTTTGATTACATCTGTCGGCTGAAAAATGATCAAAAAAGTTATCACACCCCACGCATTATACAATGCTGCTCGCAAACCAGCGTCAATCCTGACTTGAGGGGGTATACCCCTGAATGTATTTTAGGTATACCAAATGTGATAAAAACACGAAAAAAGCCAGCGTTCATGCTGGCTTGCCCGTGTATACACGCATTCTGTTATAAATCGTATCCTCCCTGATCGCTGTAGTTGCTTCGGGCGCGGGATGCCAGTTGCCGCTGTTTCGCTTCAATGCGTTTCATCACTTCATCAGCAAGGTCTGCGGAGCTTTGGCCTGGTAATTGATGAATATGAATCTCGACTTTCCCTATAGAAGAACTCTGGACAGGTGCAACAACCGGAGGCGATGGCGGCTTTTTATACTCCGATTTTGGCAGACTGTACGGATGCATTGGCTTTGCTTCTGCAGGCACAGATGCGACACCCATAACGCCAGCGACGACTGTAGCCAGAAGCATCTGACGCGCAGGAAACCCACCACCTGAAAAACCAGTATTATTTTTCAGGATATTAGCCGGGTTCATCGACGCTGCGAGCTGTGCCAGCTCAGCAGTACGTCTCCGGCTGGTTACTTTTGCCGGACCGTTCACTATCTCAGGCCCGTTCTCTCCCACAATGCCAAACTGACCGCGAGGAATAACGCCTCCACTGTCATACATCCCGGCGAACGGAACCGAAGCAGGCGCACTGCCAGACACCTGTAATTGCGCTTTACCCGTTATTTTATCGTTTCCCGTCATCCAGTCGGGCAAATAATCGGTGACGGATGAAAGTTTGTTTTTGAGTGCCTCCCATCTGGCATTAATTCCATTGAGAATACTGTCAATAATGGCGCTGCCCATGTCCTGAAATTTAGCAGGAAGCGCGGCAACATCAGCCAGGATCGAATTCCATTTATCGCTGATTGATTGCCTGATACCGGCCCATGCCTCAGTAACGCCAGATTTTATTGCATCCCAATTTTTAGCGATTAATCCCGGCAGGGTATAATTAAAGAACAGCGATTTAATTCCTTCCCACGCAGTGCCGGCCTTTTCTTTGATCCAGTCCCATGCCGCACCTGTGGCATTACATACGGCATCCCACATGGCTTTAAACTTCGGTCCCAGCGTATCCCAGTTCCGCCAGATATAAACAGCACCAGCGGCGATCAGCCCAACGACAGCCAGTATAGGGTTTGCAAACATCAAACGGCCCAGCCATAACACGGAGCTGCCCACTGCTCTGACTGCATTACCAATAAGGCCAAATGCAGATGAAAATTTCAGCCCCAGCACGCCTGCACTCATTCGCACAACTGCCATCGGCCCCAGCACAGAAGCCAGCGCAAGCGAGGCAACCCCTGCACCAGTGGCAACAACCGCAAATCCTGCCGCCAGTTTAAACAGCGCAGAAGTCAGTTGCGGGTGTCGCTTGACAAAACCATCCAGACGTGACGCCAGCTCCCCCAGCCAGTCAGCCAGTTTCTTTAATGCCGGGGCAACTGTTTCACCAATGCTTGCCATAGCATTGGTGAAGGAGCCGGTAGCGGCTTCCCATTTATTACCCAGGGTATTCAGGGACGCATCGACGCGTTCCCGCAGTGAAGCCTGATTTTCAAGTTTGGCGGCAGTTTCACGATAGCCATTAATACCTTTTTCAATCATGGTGTTAAGGACTTTCATGACTTCCGCATCATTACCGAACAGATCCTTAATCGTTGCCATCCGGGTTTCATCGTTGAGCTTACTAAGCTTTTCCAGCTGGGCGTACATATTTTCCAGCCCGCCGAATCCACCTTTACCATTGGAAAAATTGAAGTTGATACCGGTGCCTTTCAGATCGTCGTTGACTGACTGAATATTTTTTGAATCCAGCGCTGCCTGGAAAATTTTTCGGTAAGCATTACCTGCAGACTCACCAGCCATCCCGCTCTGATCAGCCATCACCAGCAACGGAGCAAAAGTTTTAGCTGCTTCAATCCCTTTTTGATTAATAATGCTCATGGCGCTGCTGATATTAGAAAATCCCTGCAGCATATTCCCGGAGTCAACACCGGCATAAAAACCCTTCTGGATCAGATCCATCAGGCTCATCATGTCTTTTTCTGAGGTCTGTGTTGCATCCTGCAATTTTGCGGCAAACTCAGCCGCGGCAGTGGGAGCCATCTGCAACTGCACCCCCAGATAAGCCGCCGATTCCCCCAGCCCGCCAAGAATGACCTGTGCTGACATCCCCTGACGACGCAGCATTGTCATCATGTTCTGGAAATCTGCAGTGGTTCCCGGCAGCCTGTCTCCAAGCGCTACCGCCAGCTGGTTAATTTTCTCAAATTCAGGTGCGACCTTTCCGCCCGGCCCCATCATTGAACCGGCGAGCTGATTAGCGGCATTTTCAGATTCAGAGTAGGCTTTCACCGGCGCAAGCAACGTCATACCTGTCGCCATGCCCGCAGCCACAGCACCGGCCCCATTTCCGGCAAGTTTATTTCTCAGATCATAGGTTTTATCTGCTCTTGCCCGGATCGCATTCAGCTTTTGCTGGCGTTCTCCTGCTTCCCGCAGTCGGCGCTCCTGCTCTGCCAGTTGCCGGTTGTATCGCTCAGTTTCGCGGGTGATACGCGAGGTTTCCCGCGCTCCGCCGCCTGCAGACAGCCCCAGCCGGTAGAGTTCGGCTCTGGCTGCCGCCATCTGCCGGGTTTCCTGCTGCTGCTTTTGCTCCAGAGTCGATACCGCACGCCACTGCGCTTCAAGCGCCTGTGTTTGCTTTTTGGTTGGTGACTCCAGTGACGACATTTCGCGCGTTAACATCTGCGCCCGCAGCCTCGTCTGGTCCAGTTCTGCGCTGGTCCGGCTGAGACTTTGGGTAAGATTATCAAAGGACTGCAGACGGGCACCGGCGTCAGTCAGATTTTTAATCTGCTCACGGGTTTGTCGAATTGCAGAAGCCAGCTCTTTAGAGCCAGCCTGGGCATTTTTGAAGGGGCGGGTCATTTTATCCACCGCCCCCAGAACGACCTGCAGACGCAGGTTATTATTACTCATCGCTGACTCCGCTTCTCACGATCGCTTTATGCCGCCATTCCAGAACCTCAGTCAGCGGCATGACGTCAGTGATGGACGGCGACCAGTGAAAGATGGTGGCAATATCTGCCACCAAATCATCAACCGTCAGGCTGGCAGGGAACCCGACAACACCGATTTCGGCAGCAAAAAAGCCACAACCTCCAGCGCCAGCGCTGAAAGATCGGCAGGGTCCAGCTCCGCCATCTCCTGCTGGGTCAGCGCCGGAGTCGAGATACGCGGGATCACCGTCATCATTGCGGTAACGTCCATCTCCATAATAGCGTGCAGGCGGAGGCCTCTCAGCGCCCCGGACTGTGGTTTACGCAACACGATTTCAGTAATGGCTGTGTCACCACGTTTAACTGGCGTATCCAGAACAACAGTGGTTTCATTTTTAGCGGTAACAGTTTCGCTCATAATACGATCCTCAATGGCTGTCAATGTGCTGGCAGTGTAACGTGTTCAGCACAACCATTCGGGGTTGGGAGATTGTTCCGCTGACTATACAACTGCAGCGGCGGACAACCAGCCGGAGAACGTACTTTCCCCCCTCAGCGCGCGCTGCCCCGCCCGCCTGCCCGCTTCGCTTAACAGACTGGTTTTCATGCACCCCGTAAATCGCCTCAGAAGCCACCATCCAAGGGCTTTCGCGTCAAAAATGGTGCATAAGACTCATGCGTTTTCATGCGCCATAGACATGCACTCATGCGCTCTGAGGCCAGCCAGATAAAAGACGTAAAAAATCCCGGTACTGGACCGGGATTGCGTGGGTGTTTTTTGCTAATCAGACAGGGATTTGCTGACGGCCTGACAGCTTTGACGCGGAGCCATAGCGATTGAGCGTTTGCTGTTGTTTTTCCGGCATTTGTGCCTTGTCTGATTCCTGTTCATTGCGCCGGGGCTTCATAATTATCGTATCCACACTCTCCAGTGCCGTAAACGTGCAGGAACATTCCAGGTTCTGGCACTGATACCATGAGCGTTTAACCGATGGTGCTTCATAGGCGGAGGTTCTGGCGTGTGCCGTCGTACCGCATTCAGGACATTTAAGTGCCATTAATATCACTCCTGCATATCGTTAATGTCATTCAGGCGTTGCTGAAAGCGCAGATGTTGTGCCGGAGTGTAAGTACCCTGGCAGTCACGAACCATCATGGGGTCAGGCATCACACCGGATTCATCCAGAATCTCACGATAATCCCCGGCAATTTCAGGCGGGGTTATTGCCAGCTGATGAGCCAGGGCACTGCGTAACATACGGGACGCAACTTCCAGCCCTCCGCGCCCCTTAAGAAACGGAGCCAGCGCAGATGTCAGAGCCGCTCCGTTCGCCTGCATAAAATTGCTGAGAGCGTCTTCTGTGCATGCTTCCATCAGTAAATGCTGCGAGTAAATACACTCACGCGCAGCACAGTTAATTTGCCATTTCAGCACATCCAGACGTTCCCGCTGTAATTGGAGCTGTCGGGCATAATCTGCTGGTTTTTCCGTGGCAGTGAGGAGAGATTCTATCTGTTGTTCAACGACTTTTCGGCTCTCACTATGTCCGGCCCACAGAATACGGGCATTTCGAAAACTGGTAAGCGCCTGGTCTGGAGTCGCTCGGGTCGTCATACTGATTTCTCCTTCTCAGCCCGTTCCTGACGAACCTTCATTTTATGAATAGCTGCTGGAGAGGGTTGATTACTGAAATCCAGACGGGCCGCATAATCCGGCGCAACGCCCGCCAGTTTAAACACAGGGTCCTGTTCCGGCATCGCAGCGTTAGTAAGAGCCGGTTTGGTGATATGTTTGTGAATAAAGTCTTTCAGCAGTGTGTCCGGGTCATTAACTGAATGCACCACACCGACAACTGCGCTGGCTTCCCGGCCCATTGTGGATTTGAGCAGGCTCAGTGTCTGGATTAGCGCCTTACCATGCGACTGCATAAAATCTTCCCAGATTTGTTTTGCGCGAATACCCACAAGGGTGTCGTGCGCGTGGATATACTTTCCGGCTAATTCCGCAGCCTCCTGCGGCAAAAGTGCATTTTCGCATTCCTGAGCCGCCAGCAGCTCATCAAAATCCTCAAGCGTTTCGCGTCCCAGCGCAATTTCCGTGCGCAGCTTTTTCATTTCCTTTGAGACTACGCCCTGACTTTCACGAAACAGCGTGCGCCACTCCTCGTTCAGTGCGTTCGTCGAGGCTTCCATTTCAGCGCGGCGCTGGCGGATTGTCGCAATATTATCCGCTGCCGCTTTCTGCTGACGACGAGCTTCAAGCCATGCGTTTCTGGCTGTGTTCAGGGTTTCCAGTGCCCGCTGCGTTACAGCCGGAAAAGTGGAAAGGTTGGTATTCTCTGCGGTGTTGTTCATGACTTCTCCTGTCGGGTTGGTTCGTTACGTCAATTGTGTCGTGGCTGACACAAGCGCACTATCGGTGCTCAGTGTGTGGTGGCTGGCACAACGGGCGTTTGCGGTTATTAAGACGCGGCTATGACAGCCAGCCAGATAAAAATGTCTCTGTTTCAGTCTGCTTTATGTCCCCGGTGCGGTGGAACAGGTGGAACATGTGTTACAGCCTTGTTTTGCAAAACATTTATAGGTACAGCACAGGTGGAACATCGCGGGTAACAAGGTGGAACAGCGGATCGGCTGACGTTCCACCTGTTCCACCTCACTATTTCAGAAGGTGTAACAGGTTCAGCCCTTGTAAAATACGGTTGTTCCACCTGTTACACCTGTTACCCTTAATAAATAAGACTCACGCAAAGCCTTAACCCGGAACCTCGCTGTTGAAGACATAGAGCCTGCGGGGATTCATCTCTGGCGGGCGAATGTTTGTCTGCAACTTGCCATCGGTGGAGGGCAACAGATATCCACGATCCGCGCACAGACGCGCCACCTTGCGCGGGTCAAATCCCCGGCAGATTTCTTTCCAGCCGGACGGCATGACGTAGAACGTGGTGACAGCTTCCGTGCCCTGCGCGGTACTGCCTTTCTCCACCCTGCGCCATCCCACCATATTGCCGGGGCGGTTACGCTCGTCGTGCCAGTCAGCAAAGCGGCTGTACTGATTCGCGGTAAAGAAGCTGCGTACCTGCTCCAGTGCGGCAATATCTTCCTGATTGGCGGTGTGCCCGCGATCTTTCAGCCATGCGTTCAGGCAGACGCGGGTTGCCCGCAGCGCTTCTCCCTCAGGCCAGCCGGTGATACCCAGACGGGTTGCCAGCTCGCCTGCCATCGCCACCAGTGCAAAGCGGTTCACAGCCCGTCCCACCTGATTGCCCGCATCTTTCGGGGTCAGGGCGGCGGTATATTCCTTCATCAGTGACTTTGCCTGTGCCGTCAGCCCGTTAAGATCAGCGGTCAGAGCTTTCAGCCACTCCCGGAACGGCGAACCGTAGTAACTGGACGTGGCCCATTCAAGATGCTCCGCCAGAGCCTTGCCGCTGTCGAAGCCGTGCAGCTCCTCAAATACGCCAAATTTCCCGGAATCGCTGGGGATCTGGATCATCCTGACTTCCATCCCGGCAAAGGTACGCTCCCCGGCTTTTGCCGCATGTTCGGTCAGTGACAGCTCGCCGGTTGAAAAGAACAGCAGCCGCCACTGCTTACGGGTGCGCAGCTCACCGTCCGTACCGGCACGGCCCTTGCCCTGACCGTTTGCCAGCATGTAGGCGATATTGCCTGCCTCGCGTCCGTCCACCTCCCGGATCTCATCGAGCATCATGGCGGCATCGTTGCGGCGGCTGGCGCATCCCTCCAGCGCGTTGCCGGTTGCCCGCCAAGTCTGCCAGTAGTCAGGCCCGCCGCAGACGGAGGTTGCCGCTTTCATGGTGGTGGTCTTACCGTCCGTCGATTCCCCCTTGAGGTGGTAGCCGCCGCCGTCCATACCAACCAGCCGTAACAGTGGTGCAGCAAAAGCCAGACTGACGGCAAACGCCACGCGGGAGTTGCCGGTGCAGTAGCGTGAAACGTGCTCCCGCCATTCCTCCGTTGTGCCCGACACGCGGAAATCG
The DNA here is from genome assembly GCF_016859735.1 of Lelliottia sp. RWM.1. Classification (NCBI taxonomy): domain Bacteria; kingdom Pseudomonadati; phylum Pseudomonadota; class Gammaproteobacteria; order Enterobacterales; family Enterobacteriaceae; genus Lelliottia; species Lelliottia sp. RWM.1. Next base: position 77,540 of record NZ_WLVC01000002.1, read on the forward strand.
CGCCCCTGCACGGAAGTGGTCTGGAGAATGACACCCTCTGCACCTTCACCGCTGACCTCATCCTGAAGGACGTAAACCTGACCATGCCAGCCCGTGCGGCTGACGCAGGTCACGCGGCGTTCCGGTTTACACAGCGAGATATATTCCATCAGGCGGGCGCGGGCCTCACCGGTGGTGCTGATATAGGACAGCCCGTTAACCAGCAGTACCCGGCGCAGCTCCTCACCGCTGCCGCTCAGCATTTCCATCGGCATCGCCCAGCGGCGACGCTCACCCCACGTATCTTCCCACTCCAGCAGTCGCCCGAAGTTACCGCCATCGGCATCGCAGGTGATTGCCGTCACGCGCAGCGGGTTGCATATTTTGACGTTCTGGATCTCCGTCTCACCGTTGCGCTGTACCTGTTTTTCATACCAGAGATATTCCTGGGTAAGACGGAACCCGTGCGGCAGCTGCGTGCGTCCTTCCCCGCACAGCACCAGACCGTTACGAAAGGCTTCACGGGCACGGGTAATACCGTGCTCCCGATGGAAATCATTCCAGTCAGCCTTAATCTCTCCCGGTGGCAGCGTCATCCAGCCGCCGACGGCTTTTGCCGCCCGTTCAGCAAAGGATCTGCCGGGATTCTCGCCCCCGTCCTGAAAATCGTTATCACCGGCGATGATAATTTTTACCTCAGGCCAGCGTGCACGCAGCGACTGCGCAACGTTGGGCAGGTTGCCCGCAGATATGGCAGCCACTACGCATCCGGCGGTGAGCTGGCTTACCGTCAGCGCCGTGGCGTAACCTTCGGTAATCACCACCTGTACCGGTGGTTCCGACGGTAACGGGCTGAGCGCCACGAACGCGCCTTTCATCGTGCTGCCGGGCAGTATGCTTTTTTCACCCGTCGGGGCGATAAGCTGTGCACCGGTCACGGCTCCGGCATTGGTCGTGAGCGGTAACAACAGGGAACCGGCAGGAAAATCCTTACCGCTGATATGCTGCACGCTCCCGGTCAGGGAGGCCGGGTATCCGGCGAACCCTTTTCCGGTCAGATAGGGGCTTTCTCCCGTGTGGCTCTCTTTCATCAGCGCCGCCACGGTAAGGCTCATGTCGCGTTTAGGGGCTTTTTGCCTGGCGGGCTTAACAGGAAGTTCCTGCACATCCGGCACATTAAGCACCTGCGCCACCTCCTGCGCGGCCTTTCTGACGCCGTAACCGGTCATGAGCTTAACCAGATCCAGACCGTCACCATTGCCGCACTGGCTGCAAATCCACGTCCCGCGCCCGTCAAGGTCATCGAGGCGAAAACGATCCTTGCCCCCACATTTCGGGCAGGGACCGTGCCTGCCGTTTTCAGGTACATCAATACGCAGCATCTGCAGAATAACGGGCCATTTCCCCCGCGCAGCGGCTGAAATCTGCGTAACCGTCTGTGTTGTCATACTTCCCCCTGATACAGCGCCACACCCGTGCTGCAGAAGTCATCAAAGGCCGCCGGAAGCGTGCGGTACAGCTCCGCCATCACTTCACAGCCGCGCACGGTCAGTACCGGCGGCGCGGTCAGCAGTGACGGCTCCAGCATGTCAGTCAGCAGTGCCAGCGCGGCAGCGGCTCCCTGTGCTTCGCCGTACTCGTTAATCAGTGCGCATTCGATATGCAGCGCAATGGCCATTTCAATACGCTCAACCGTCAGGCTGTGCGGACCATATTGATCGCTGCCGGTTTCGTTCAGCGTTTTTTGCCGCCATGCCGAAGCAATCGCCCGCCGGTACAGCGCGGTGGTCATTTCTGCCGGGAAAATGGAAACCTGCGGCTGGTTCATCTGGCACCTCCTTCAATCAGTGCGCAACTGTGCGCAATATCCGTCAAATCTGCCCGCAGGTACTCCATCAGCGCGGCGACACCCGGCGCACAGCCTGTATCGAGCGCTCCGACCTGAGACGGGTATTCAGAAAAGAGAAGCTGGAGCAGGTCGCAGGCATTTCTTGCGCGGGTCAGCTTTCCGAAACCGTCCTCTGACAACCCATAGGCAAAAGCACCGGTATTGTGTTTTTCAGGCAAAGTGTGGCCCTGAGCACTGTTGTGCCCGTTTGAAATATTCATCATGGATTACTCCGTTTTCAGCGGTGTTTTGTCAGAGAAACTTTGAATAGTGACTGTCGTCAGGTTCAGCAGAACGCCGTATGCTGCGCTCCCGCCAGCGGGTAAATACCACTGACGGATGCAGTGTCAGCGGGCCGGAACCACTACCGCCCGCCGGAGCTGGCGAAGGTTTAAAGAGCGGCGCATCAAACAGGCGCGTATACCGCTGTTCAAACCATGCCAGAGGGCAGGAAGAAAGCTGGTTGTCGCTGTCATGACGTATCAGCACTTCACAGCTGAATTCAGGGCTAACCAGCGCTACGGAGGGAGACGCTTCAATTAATCGGATGATTGTTACGGTCCAGCCACGTTCATGCTGCCAGCGTTCGCCGGGTTGCGGATAATTACGCATGTTCACCTCCGCAGGGAATGCGACCGGCAAAGCTCAGCACATAGTCCGGGGCAAGTCTGCGCCGCGCTGACCGCTCGTTATCTGCGGTGATCATTAACATCACAGGACGGGCATTGCGTTGACTGCGGTTGATCGCCGCAAATAACCAGGTACACTTCTGTTTAGCCATCTTCGTTACCTCTTATAACGGTTGGTTAAATGCCTCTAGGGTGATTCCACGCAACCTAGAGGCATTGCAACTAGGTGTCGGACACAATGTATTTCAAGGTGTCCGACACGTCAAGTGTTGCAACTGTTCTTTTTTTGGCTATCATTGTCCGACACCTACCTTAAAGGACAAATTAATGGCGACTAAATCTATCAATGCAAAATCAAAAAGATTCGATGTGCGTGTGCCTCATGAAATAGCTGATGCCGTAGAAAAACTTAAAAATAAGGATGAAAGCACAGGCCAATTTGTCGTTGCAGCCCTAGAGGCAGAAATAAAGAAACGCCAATCTACCATTTCCCAAAAAAAATAAAATCCGTGCATGGGCATTACAATGCCCATATTAAGCATGCATTCTTTTTGTTGAGCTTATAAATTCATCTAAATCTGTACGTAAATATATTACCTTTTTCAAACCCGCTTTATAGAATGGTATACAGACTTTACCTGTGCTAGCCCAATTCGCCATGGTGGCTGGTGTAACACCAATATATTCAGCAGCTTCTTTTCTTGTGAGTCGTTCTTTCAAGTGCATCGTTGTCACCTCTTGTCATGCTGGTTTTGATGATTAGAACGATAAATCGAAAGTTAGCTCAGTAAAAGAATCATTAGCCAAATAGTATGATCATTATAAGAAAATAGGTATACTCATTGGCTAATGATCATTTATAAATCAACACCTTAAGATGTTATTAACTTGAAGCGTCTTGTATATGGCTCTTGAGGAATCTGACATAACTCACAACGGATATCTTGCACCCATCTCATCAATGTTTGCTTGGAAGGTGAATACTCATGATTTGCAAAATGTACAGCCAACTTATTACTTAGCGAGTAATGTGATACATCAGGGTATTCTCCAATCGTCAAGCAAACTATTCTGTACACATCTTTATAATTTTGGTTCCTTGGTCCTCTTTTTGTAGGAACTGATTTTTCTGTGCCTTGGAAAACATCATTATTACTATTCAAATAAGAAGATACGACTCTTCTAAACTGTGACTTATAGTAATCAAGATAAACCTTTCTTAATACTCCATCTTTCAAAATAATTAGAATATCTTCCGCTTGCGAGGTATAGCCCTGCTCCTTTAAAAAAACAAACATAGATAACGCGCTCAACTCATGCTCATTAAAAGATAATGAACAATCTTTAGCTGCGAACTTTATATTATTTAACACAAAATCAAAGTCTAAAATATTACCAGAGAAATCTCTTCCTCTTGTATTTTTCAAGACCCTATCAAAATTGAAATTTATATCTCTTTTAGATGCGCTTTCAATAATAGCAAGCAAAGTTTCGAATACAAAATTTGTATCATAATGGTTAATTAATGATTGATTTACTGCATTATTAAAGCATTAAACAGTTTGAGGTGATAATATTCCTGACTGTTCTGAACACCCCATCAAAGCCTTTATAGTTTCGTTTATAAATGGCTTAACATCAAAATCAGTGTTCATTTTCTCTCCCTTAGTAATTCTTCAAGAAGTTTAGATTTATCTTCATCAGATAATTTAGATAACAACTCCTTAGTATTAATAAATGGAATTTGAATACCAGCTTCTTGCATAATTTTCATTTCTATCCTTGCAGCTGGCTCAACTAATTCTTCGACAGGAAGACTTATATAACCAGCTGTCACATCTGAAACCCTGCCTGATTTGTGATTCATAAGCCTTTTCAAAATATAAGTTCCTACACCACTCAACTCTGCTATTGTTGCAAATGTACGCCGAGCATCATGGCAAGTGAAATTAATAGGTGGCTCACCTTCAAATTCACCTGATGCTGTAGCCATAACAATTTTATCTATAACTTTACGGGGATCGGTGATCACTCCACCTCTCAATGCAGGGAAAACAAATTTTGAGCTTTTGTTTTTAAAAGCTAGACGTCTTTCAAAAATAGCCTGTAGTGTTTTAGTAATGGGTAATTCTAACGGTTCCCCATTTTTAGTTTTATCAATCCAAAAATAACCACCTGCTAAATTAACTCTTTCCCATTCAAGTCCGAATACTTCACCTCTTCGTAAACCAGTAAATAATGCCATATCGATAGCATCACAGATAGATAATGCGTGATCATCCCTTATGTTCATAGCATGCTTTCGAACAAATTCAACGGACTTCAACCAACGACCTAAATCTTTATTACGAATACGTGTATTCTTTCTGACCAAGCCATGCCATTGCCGCTTGCTACTTAAAACTACCGTTGGTGGCTCAGGGAGTAATTTGCTACCAAGTTGATCTCTATAGTTATCATTTGCAAAATTATAAACAGCTCTTAATGCACGACCCCAAAGATCAGCTTGAGAGCGGCTACCTTTACCTACTCCTGTTCTGAATTTAGATAAGCGTTCCCCAAACCAAACAGTACCATCTGTAATATTTTTATGACGGTTAAATACATCGTCACGTGAGATATTTGCCATAGGCCTATCTAACCAATCACCAGAAAAGTTCTGTAATAGTCCTCGATACTGATTCGCAGTTGCCGATTTGAGTCGATGCCCACGAGTCTTGATGTACAACTCAAGAGCGTCACGCAGAGTTACATTAGAAAGACTTTCCTCACGAGATACAACATTTGGGTTTCGCCCTGTCATACCAATGTCACCAAGCTTATCCAAAGCCTTAGCTCTGGCTTGCTCAATCGTGATTTCAGGAAATCTCCCTAAGCTCGCACGAATGAATGCGCCTTTGACTTTCCTAACTACGCAGAAAGTTTTGATTCCTGAAGCTCCAACTCGTAACCGCAGCCCTTTGACGTGAGAATCATGATAATCAACTTGTTTGCCTTTAGGGGCGGCTGGTAGCTCTGCAAGCTTTGACTTTGTAAACTTGAATGGTTCCACGACGCGGTATCCTAGATTCTTAAAAATCGCCTTAAAATCGCTTGGCCTAAGCCAGGATTCCCTTAGGCTACCTCACATCATGATTTAAAGGGAACTACGTAGAATCAAGATTAATCTTCAAAAACAACTAACCATATGAAAATTATAGCTAAATAAGAAAAATTATTTATGGTTATTATATTGAGCAGTATCTCATAATCGCTTGGTCGCTGGTTCAAGTCCAGCAGGGGCCACCAGATACAGCAAGGGCTGGAGAGAAATCTCCGGCCCTTTTGCTTTTTACGGGGAGACTTTCAAACGGGAAATATGGTGATACATGGTTAAATAATGACCGCTCAGCCAAAATATCCGTAATAGACCCGGTAAACAGCCATGAAGATGTCACGGACATCCCGGCCATCGACCAAAAAATAAGAGCTGTTCAGTGAATCTCCGCACTTCATCAGGCCAACTGGGGAGTCGATAATCTCAACAGTCTTATGCTCCCGGTTTCTTTTCGGATCACACGAGTAATGTTTAGTGTGATTGCACAACGAGCGAACCACCAGGTAATCAGGCAGCTCCTGCAGTGCTTTATCAAGCGCTTCCTCCCTGCTCAGTTTGCCGCAGGGCTTCCCGTCATAATCGATTTTCTTGCCCTGAAAAATCCACTCACGAAGGTGGTACATGGGAAACAGCGTATCGATCAGCCCCTCTTCGGTCGGGTGCTTATAAAAATTCACCCACTTGCTTTGAAGATGCTCGAACATCGCCCCTGCATCACACTTGTTGAATAAACCTGCCATAACGTTACTTCGCCTCCTGCAAAAAATTATCGCGATTTTATCTGTCCGATGGCTCGGGGTTCGTATTCTTCAACCAGAAACAACAACTCAAACCACAAATAATAAGGTAACAATATGTTTTATAACGTTTTAATTTCTCACATGATAGTGATTTATCCCATTAATTAATCTATGTACAGAACAATATAACCATCTTAAAATTATGGTTTTACTTAACTCAAATGGAAATTGAGGTTTATGGCTATTCCAGCTTATTTATGGCTCAAAGACGATGGCGGCGCAGACATCAAAGGTGGTGTAGACGTGCGAGATCGTGAAGGTAGCATCGAGGTGTTAGGATTCGGGCACGGCCTGTTTCTCCCGACCGACAACAACACGGGCAAAATCACCGGGACGCGCGTACACAGCGCCATCAATTTTGAAAAGGAGTTTGATTACTCAAGCCCCTATCTCTACAAAGCTGTTGCCACCGGCCAGACGCTCAAAAGCGCCGAATTTAAGTGGTACAAAATCAACGACGCGGGCCAGGAAGTGGAATACTTCAACATGCTGCTGGAAGGCGTCAAAATCGTGTCTGTTTGCCCTCTGATGCATAACTGTAAAAACGAGAGCACTGAGAAGCACAATCACCTGGAAGGGATCGCCCTCCGGTACGACAAAATCACCTGGAAGCATTGCGATGGCAATATCATCTTCTCTGACTCATGGAACGAAAGATGATCCGGTGTACATTCAGATTGAATGGAAACGGCTTATCAAACCTCAGTTGCCCAGGTATTGGTTTCTTCCCTGCGTATTCCGGATACGAAGGGAAACACAGAAATAATCCTGATTCCGTGAATGTTCCGAATGCTGGCCCGTTGCCACCTGGCAAATATTATATAGTCAGTCGTCCGACTGGAGGCTTAAGAACTATGATTCAGGATTGGGCTGCCAGCGAGTACACTGGTTCAGATCGTTCAATTTGGTTTGCCCTGTATCGAGAAGACGGGAAAATTGATGACTGGACGTTTATAGATAAAGTAGAGCGCGGTCATTTCCGGCTACATCCGGCAGGGTATAAAGGCGTTAGTGAAGGATGCATCACATTGCCCAGTCCGTCTCATTTTGCTGTTTTACGCGAGGCTTTGCTGAGAACGCCAACAATGCATGTCACGTCTATGCTCACCGCTTACGGCACTGTGCAGGTTTACTGATGAAAGCTATTCATATAGCCCTGATGTGGGCCGCGTCATTTGCTGTGTATGCGGTTGTTTTGATCCTGATGTATGCATTCGTGCCCCAAGGAACGTTGTTCGCGTTTTACAACGATATTGCTGGGCCGGTTCCCGGTGCTGAATGGGATAGTATTATCAGCAATGTGATCATTCTGGGAAGCGCGGTAATAACATTCTTGCTGGTCTGGCTCGTTGCATATTTTGCCATGAAAAAACGGCCCAACTAACCACCACCAACCCGGTCATTTCATTCTGGCCAGGTTACTCTTCCCTTCCTCTCCGTAGTTCGCAACAATAACCTTTTTATTGAATGGATAGTTGCACTCCCCCCCTCAGTTACAGCGAACCGTACCAAACGAGTCGCGGCGGCACGTCGTTGTGCTGCCGTCGCTGTGTGTTGTCCGGCTGGTTCCAAAAGCGTCCGTTCGGGTAACGTCGCCATTGCTGCCACGGGTCGTGCCGAAACTATCCGTGCGCCAGCTGTTCCCATTGTTATCACGGGTCGTACCAAATGAATCAGTGCGGTACGTACTACCATCGCTCCCCCTGGTGGTTCCGAAAGAGTCCGTTCGATACGTTGTGCCGTTGTCACAGCGCGTGGTGTTGAAACTGTCAGTACGACAGGTTGTCGCCTGTACGGTACTGGTTATCAGTGCCAGCGCGATAATCAGATATTTCATTTCATCATCTCCATGTTTACTGCCTGGATTAGCGTGCAACGTCTTCCACGCGAAGATCTGCCAGACGTTTTTGTGAGGGGGTGAACGAACTGACGTTTGTATGCTCGCTCTACGTCGTAATTCGACCTCGTAAATTCATCCCATTGTGGCTTTCTGTGCCGCAGTCATCACCGCGATAACGTATTTCAAGACTAGCCCTGTCAGTGCATCATCAACGTTTTTATCTAAACCAGGTTACCTGGCTCGTTCGTTTTTCCTGTAAGTACTCAGCAATTATTCACCGACAATACGATTTTTACCGGTCTTTTTAGCCTGATAAAGTCTTGCATCCGCTTTTTTCAAAAGTTGTTCCGCTGATTCATCATTTGTATGTTTCGCAATGCCTGCGCTGAATGTCACATGCAAATCTGCCTCCCGCCATTTCCGAATAGACACCATCTGTAACCATGTATCAATCATTTGATAAAAATAATCATAATCTTCACCAGCATAAATGACACAGAGTTCCTCCCCACCGAACCTGTAGAGGTTATGTTCATTACCTACTACCTGGCATCCTGTTTTACTGACAGTTTGTAAAACAATATCGCCGGTATCATGACCATATGTGTCATTTATAACCTTAAAATTATCTATATCTATTATTGCCAACCAGAAGGTTTCCTCACTTTTAATGAGATGATGAATGTCATCCTCAAACTTCCTTCTGTTAAATATTTTCGTCAACCCATCAATAGTAGAATCATAAACAGCCTGCTCAAGATACTCTTTATTTCTCCTGATATCAGCATAGATAGAGCTTATTGTTATCTTATCTTTTTTGGGGTCAATCCCGTTTATCCCCATATACAACTTTGATATTATTTGCTCCATATACAGCTTAGCTAGAAAAATTATAATCATGTAAAGCACCAGACAGGATAACGTCACAATCCAGAACGTTTGTTTGGCAACGCTTGTAATATCGTTATAATCACTTTCATTTACAACAGTAAACGCAAACCAGTCGGGATTCATGTATGTCTTATAGAAAACAAAAACCTTCTCTTTGCTATCATAAAACTCGCCCTCAACGTTAGAAGCCCGCTCAATCCAAGAAAGAGGAACCTTTTTTCTTAGAATCTCTACCTTGTTCTCGCTCAGAACCACGTCCCCCGCAGCCGAAGTAATTAAAAACTTTCCATTATAAGGAGGCATTTTATTATTTATGTTTGAGCTTATTGACTTTAAATCCAAATCAAAGGCTATATTCCCAATAAAATCAGAATGTTTGTTAAACAGATTCATGCTCGCCGTGATGGACTTCTTTTTTAACTTCGAGGTTCCACTTATATCATCAAGAATGGATGAATACGGTTCTGAGTAACTAATAAAATCCTTTGTAGCCGTTAAAGGATACCATGGTCTTGAACGAGGAGAAAATCTCTTTAATTCAACACTTGGGTATATTTTATAATTATCTTTAGAATCTGAAATGATGACATTACTGAAAAAAACAGTTGAGTCTGTTATCGCGGGTATAACCGTATTCAAATCAGTTTGCTCACCTTTTAAGTACTTTGTGATATCCTTTTCATCGATATTAGCCGATAAACTTCTGAACATTAACTTTATTTCATTCAAAGGTGTTTCAATATTGGCCCTTGATGCGTTTGTCGTAAATCGGGACATGGTGCTTTTAAATTCCTTCTTACTACTATAATCAATATAGAGGTATGTATAAACACACATGATGACAAAAGGAATGAGTAATATAAAAACTAAGCTGCCGATTGCTTTGTTCGTGTTATAGGATTTCACGCTGGCCATCTCATCACAAAGTATGTGGTTATTCTATCATGAAGAATTTAGGATAAATATTAATTACGGTGCGCAATCATTCGTTCGTTGTTTTTTTAAACGCCGAATGTCTACACCCTTTTCTTACACCTTGTCCCCTCGCATGATACATATTGGTCCTATCTGTTTTATTCGATGTCCACATGCGAGACACGGTATCAGCAACAGCCCTGCACAGGTTTCGCTTGCTCTTCGAAGTCCCAATTGCCCTTCTGCGAGTCATCTTCCAGAATGAACACAAGCGAATCATCACTCCCCCTCACAAACCACAAAAACTAAAGAAATCCCCCATCGCGCCGATCATCATCCATGTGTATTATTTCCTGTAGCTTTCTCAACAACTAACCTTAACTCAAATACTTAAGCGCCAAAGCGAAAGGCATCATGAGCACACCGATTAAACGGCTAGAAATCATTAAAAATGCCATTGAACTGGAAGATGACGACATCATTCAGAGCCAGCTGATACGGCTGAAAAATGAAGCGTTTGACGATGAGCTACAGGCAATCGTCGTGGCGCTTGAGAAGAAGAATTACACCGCAGCGCTGGCGGCTATCGTCCGTTGGTTACAGAGCCAGCGTGCAATCACCCAATGGCGTGACCCGCAGGTCGCCGCCAGTAAGCTGGAACTGAAAGCACTGGAAGAGCGACTGCGCGATCTCATTGACCGTCGCAATGCCCGAGTGCAGCAGCTTGACGAGTTCAATGACCTCTACTTCTCCCGCCTGGGTCCGCTGATGCAGCAGATCCTCTCCCTGCGCAAAACGCTGGCAGAGCTGAATCTGCGCCGTCAGCAGGCGGAAGCCCGGCGCCGGGAAGAGGACTATCGCCGCTGCCAGCAATATATGGCGCAGGCCGTCGAATTACTGGCGACACTCACGCAGCGATGGCGCGATCTCCCGGCTGATTCCATGCAGGCCGCGGACGCGCGCAAAAATCTTCAGCAGCAAAGCAACCTGATTACCAACCTGCTGGCCGAAGCGCTGGAGCTTGAAAGCGGTTTAACACGCGAAGAAGAACCGGCGCGTCAGGCGCGTGACCATGCCAATGAAGAGTACGACAAGTATCGCGAGCAGCATCAGGATGCCGAAGTCAGGCTGCGCAAGGACAAAGATCTGTCCGAAGAAGATCAAAACGAACTCAAACGGCTCTGGCGTCAGGCGAGTAAGCTCTGCCACCCGGATCTGGTGGCGGACGATCTGAAAGAAGAAGCCAACACCATGATGGTACAGCTAAACCAGGCGAAGCAGCGCGGAGATGTGAAAGCGATTCGTTCCCTGGTAGCCCGTTTACAGCAGGGCTTTGAGCCGCTGATGGCAAGCGACAGGCTGAACGATCTGGAGCGAATTCGCAAAAAAATGGCGCAGGTTCGCGAGCAAATCGACACGCTCGTGAATGAGCTGGCAGAGCTGGAAAAAGAGGAATCCTGGTTGCTCGTCTCATCGCTGAACAATATGGAAGCCTATTTCACCCAGCAAGAGAGGGCGTTACACGATGTGCGCGCCTCGCTCGAACATCAGGTGAGCGAAGCGCAGCTGGATTCAGCGGCGTAGCTATTTGGCGTGCCAGTATGCACTGGCACGTACCAATTGCTGATCCACCGGGTCGCTTTCAAACTGACGGCTCAGGTTTTTCACCACCTTCCCTTCTCCGGTCAGCCAGATGAAGTAATCCTCAGCAGGAACGGTCAGTTGTGCCAGATTGTCGGCAATCGCCTGTTCATTGTGCCCAACAACCCAGGTGATATTAAAATCACTCAGGTGCGCCAGATAGTCCTTATAAGATTCATCACCGACGGTCACGATCGCATGAATTTCCGGGCAAACCGGCAGTGTTGCAATGCCCTCTAAACGACGACGCAATGCCGGCATCCCGGACTCATCACACACATACAGCTGCCAGGCGTAATCTTCCGGCACAACCAGCGAGCCACGTGGTCCGCCAATGGTGAGCTTGTCGCCCACTTTCGCCTGTACTGCCCAGGTGCTGGCAATACCGCCGTCATGAACAAAGAAATCGAGCATCAGTTCGTGGTGAGCTTCGTCATACAGTGGCGTGTAATCACGCGCCTGCGGGCGCACGCCCTCTCCCCAGTTAATACCTTCATCGGTGACAACAGGTGCTACAAAGGTTACTCCCGGTTCCGGGAAAAAGACTTTGGTGTGGTCGTCGAATCCGCGGGAGCTAAAGCCCTCCAGCGCTTCTCCGCCCAGGACGATACGCTGGAAACCCGCACTGATGCGTTCAACGCGAAGTACATTCAGCTCGCGAAAGCGCAGGTCATTACGGACACGTTGTGGGTAACGGGTTGATGTCATTTTTATGCCTTCATGAAGTGAATACGATATATCGAAATAAATTTTAAATGATAATGATTGCTAACAAACAAGATTGCAAGTTTTTTTTTGATATAGTCATTACATTGAAATGCAATCAAAAATAAATACATAAAAATCAATAAATTAAATAAAATAACAATGTAATTATTGCTAGAGGCATCAATTTAGATATAAATTAGATATATCAATTTATAAGGATGAACTATGCGACACGCACACGAAGGCGGCGGACGCCGTCAGCGCTTTTTTGGTCACGGCGAGTTAAGGCTGGTGATTCTGGAGATCCTGACCCGCAACGCCAGCCACGGCTACGAGCTGATCAAAGCGATCGAGACCATGACGCAGGGGAATTACACCCCAAGCCCTGGTGTGATCTATCCGACCCTCGATTTTTTGCAGGATCAGTCGTTTATCACCATCACGGAAGAAGAGAATGGGCGTAAAAAGATTGCCATCACCGTTGCCGGGCAACACTGGCTGGATGAAAACCAGGAACATCTGGAACACATTCAGGCACGTATTAAAGCCCGCTGCGTAGGCTTTCAGTTACGTAAAAACCCGCAGATGAAGCGGGCTTTGGACAATTTTAAGGCCGTATTGGATCTGAGAGTCAATCAGGGAGAACTCAGCGACGCACAGTTGAAACAGATCATCGGGGTGATTGACCGCGCAGCGCTTGAGATCTCCCAGTTAGATTAAGCCAGCGCGCGGTCACTCACGCGGAAGACACGTACCAGCTCTTTCAGGTGCATCGCCTGTTCATTCAGCGATGCCGCCGCCGCCACCGACTCTTCCACCAGCGCAGAGTTCTGCTGGGTAGTGGCATCTATCAGGCCAATCGCACTATTAATCTGCGAAATACCCTCTGTTTGTTCATGGCTTGCCTGGCGGATCTCACGCAGGATCACGTCCATCTCTTCGACGTTACCGACCATCCCGTTGATCAAGCCGCTGGCTTTCTCAACAAGGTTCATCCCGTCCTGCGTCTGGCTGGACGAGCTTTCAATCAGTTGACGGATCTCACTGGCAGAGGAGGCACTCTTCTGCGCCAGCTGGCGCACTTCACCTGCCACCACCGCAAAGCCACGGCCATGCTCACCGGCACGTGCCGCTTCCACCGCGGCGTTCAGCGCCAGGATGTTGGTCTGGAAGGCAATGGCGTCGATCAGGTCGATAATGTCGGACATCCGGTTTGATGTCTCGTTAATCAGGCGCATTTTACTGGTCACCTGCTTCATCATTTCGCCGTTATTTTTGACCACTGCTGCCGCATCCGCTGACAGGTTAGTGGCTTCGCCGGTATGTGAGGCCGTGTTTTTCACCGTGGCGGTGATCTGCTCCATTGAAGCGGCCGTCTGTTCCACGGAGCTAGCCTGCTCTTCCGTGCGTGCGGCCAGATCCTGGTTGCCTGCCACAATTTGTGCTGCAGCGCTCGAGATATTCTCCGAGCCGGTCTGCACCTGCTGCACAATCTCCAGCAGGCGGGTTTTCATCTCCATCAACGCATGCAACAGCAGGCCTGTTTCATCTTTGCCGTGCGAGGTGATGCTCCCGGTGAGATCGCCCTCAGCAATAGCTTCAGCAAACGTCACCGCCTGGCCCAACGGACGCGTAATGGAACGCACGATGTACCAGCCAATAATGCTGCCTACCGCCACGCTGAATAGCGTGATCACAATCAGCAGCAGACGGTTGGTTCTGAAATCACCGTCTACCTGCATACCGGCATTTTGCATCTCGCTGTTTTGAATCGTAATCAGCTCCTGCACTTTCGCCTTGTAAGCCTGCTGCAAATTAATGGTATTGGTCATCATCTCCTGAAGCGCACTCGCGCGATCGTTGTTCTGCACCGCCTGCAAAATGCGATAACGCGAGTCAAGGTACTGCTGGCGTACCCCACGGATATCCGTCAGGACTTGCTGTGATTTTTTATCACGCAGAGAGTTGTTCAGGTCACCCAGAATCACAGTGATGTGTTCACTGATCTCTTTCAGATGCTGCTGCGACTGCGCGGTGTACTTGCCCTGTTCATCCAGTAACATGAGCTGTTGAGTGCTTACAAATTCCTGAAACTGATCAATTAACTGGTTGGCTTTTACCGTTGTCGGGTAATCATTTGTAATGATGGATTGCATCCCGTTGTTTGCCCTGTTCAGGCTTAACAGCGATAAACTGGCGCTAAGCACCATCAATACAATAAAGAATCCAAACGCCAGAAATAATTTTGTGCCGATCTTTACGTCATGTAAGAACATATTTACTCCATCGATGTGATTATTTCTCAGACGATCACCGTTATCGGTAACGAAGCCACTAACTTTATGACTTTGATCGTTTTTTTATTTCATAACCATCATAATGGATAGGTGCAGGCTATTAATATGACCACATTGATCGTTATACATCCACCAGAGTATAGGTTTGTGAAATAGCATCGGGATAAACTGACTTAGGCACAGATAAATAACCAAAGCGGTTTTTTTAGTTATTTAATATCCAATTAACATTAGATCGTATTAATAATTACAAACCGCCAAATAGCAAAGCCGCTTATCCCTTACGAAATAAGCGGCTTTTCTGGAACTTTACAGACTCAATGAAGCACAGTCACGGCGTCTTCGAGTCGTCCTGCGCGGTGCTTAACCATGGCGGAGATCTGGGCGCTCTCTTCCACCAGGTCCGCGTTTTTCTGGGTGATGCTGTCCAGCTCGGCAACGGCACGAGTTAGCTCCGCAAGGCCGGTAGCCTGTTCAGAGGTCGAATGGCTGATTTGCGCGATCAGCTGCGTCACATTCTTCACCTGCTCAACAATACCATCCATAGTGCGCCCTGCGGCGTGAACCTGATCGGAGCCAGACTGCACCTTGCTGGCGCTGGCATCAATAAGCTTGCGGATGTCGTTGGCTGCATTCGCGCTCCGGCTCGCCAGGTGACGCACTTCTCCTGCAACCACCGCAAAACCTTTCCCCTGCTCGCCTGCTCGTGCCGCTTCTACCGCGGCATTCAGCGCCAGAATATTGGTCTGGAAGGCGATGTCATTAATCAGCGAAGTAATGGAGCCAATACGCTGGGTACTGTCAGCAATATCATCCATGGTTTTTACGACGGTCTGCATGGCATGTCCGCCTTCCGTTGCCGCGCTGCTGGCCGCCATCGAAAGTTTATCCACTTCAGCAGCCGTTTCAGAGTTACTCTGCACAGATGCCGCCATCTGGTTCATTGTGGCGACAGTCTGCTGCACATTTGTAACCGTCTGGCGCGTACGATCATTGAGATCTTCATTGCCTTGCGCCAGCCTGTCACTACCGTCACGCACGCTGACAACCTGGCTTGAGACATCATGGATCAGCCAGCGGCACATCAAACCCAGTTGCCCGACGGCACGTAAAGTCAGCCCCAGCTCATCACTGCGGTTCAGATGCTGAACGGTATTGCGTTCGCCGGTCGCCACGTTTAGCGCCTGACGCGCCACATTTTCAACCGGGCGGACAATCTGCTGCTCAAACAATACGGTTCCCAGAAGCATCACCAGTGCACTGGTTCCCAGCGCAACCAGGCCGCCTTCGGTCATGTAAAGCGCGGCGGCAAGTATCACGAAAAGCGCCGCCATGACACTGCGAACACGCCAGCGTAGCGGCATCGCGGGCAACTTCCCGAGCCAGCCCTTACGTACCACCAGCCCTTTATGAACGCGTTTGTTACAGCGACCTTCATTCAATGCCTTATATAAAGGCTCGACCGCTGCAATCTCTTCGGCCGTCGCTTTTGCGCGAATCGACATGTACCCCGTCACCTGGCCATTACGCACCATTGGTACGGCGTTGGCTCGCACCCAATAGTGGTCACCATTCTTGCGACGGTTCTTCACAATCCCGCTCCAGGGCTCGCCTTGCTGCAACGTGTACCACATGTCGGCAAAGGCGGCTTTTGGCATATCCGGATGACGCACAAGATTGTGCGGTTGGCCCAGCAGTTCATTTAGCTTGTAACCGCTCACTTGCACAAAAGTGTCGTTGGCGTGGGTGATGTAGCTGTGAAGATCGGTGGTGGACATTAAGGTGGTGTCATCGTCCAGAGGATATTCATTCTGGGTGACATAGGATGGAGAGGACATTATGGGCATCCCTTGCAGGTTATTTGAATGTTAATTTTGTGGATTAATCTTTTTTCGGCGGTAAACAATTTATCTTTAGTTGTTAAATTTGATTGAGATCGCAAATTTAAGTTAAACCGCACTTTTTATACGTTTTTATAATTGATTGATTTCAAATACTTTCGTTGAGAAATTACCCACGAAGCATGACCTGTTAACGCCCACTAAAGAAGCAATGACTGCACCACACGAGTGCAATTGACGCTTTCACGCGCATGACCTACCCGTTTTGGTCTGCCGCTTAATCCCGTTTCGATGGCGTCGGCATGATTAAATTTCGCACAACATAATGTTAACCAGGCGTTTATCCCGATTTTCGTTAAGTCACCGGAAGTGGCGTAATCCCTGCAATACTTACTTCAGTATCATGTGATACGCGATCCCCGGGAGCACATTTTGAACAGGTTACCTTCCAGCGCCTCGGCTCTTGCCTGTACCGCGCACGCATTGAATCTCATTGAGAAGCGAACGCTTGATCATGAGGAGATGAAACAACTTAACCGAGAGGTTATCGACTACTTTAAAGAGCATGTGAATCCTGGGTTTTTGGAGTATCGCAAATCTGTTACCGCCGGCGGGGATTACGGAGCCGTAGAGTGGCAAGCGGGAAGTCTGAATACGCTTGTCGACACCCAAGGACAGGAGTTTATAGATTGCCTGGGTGGTTTTGGTATTTTCAACGTGGGGCACCGTAATCCAGTTGTGGTTTCCGCCGTACAGAATCAACTTGCGAAACAACCGCTTCATAGTCAGGAACTGCTGGATCCGCTTCGCGCGATGCTGGCAAAAACGCTGGCGGCTTTAACGCCCGGCAAACTGAAATACAGCTTCTTTAGCAACAGCGGGACGGAATCGGTCGAAGCGGCACTAAAACTCGCCAAAGCGTACCAGTCACCGCGCGGCAAATTCACCTTCGTCGCAACCAGTGGCGCGTTCCACGGCAAGTCATTAGGCGCACTGTCAGCAACGGCTAAATCAACCTTCCGCAAGCCGTTCATGCCACTTCTGCCTGGCTTCCGCCATGTGCCGTTTGGCGATATTAACGCGATGCGCACCCTGCTCACCGAATGCCGTAAAACCGGTGATGACGTGGCTGCGGTGATCCTGGAGCCAATCCAGGGAGAAGGTGGCGTGATCCTGCCACCGCCAGGGTATTTGCCCGCCGTGCGTAAGTTGTGTGACGAGTTTGGTGCACTGCTGATTTTCGACGAAGTGCAAACCGGGATGGGGCGTACAGGTAAAATGTTTGCCTGCGAGCATGAGAACGTTCAGCCGGACATTCTGTGCCTGGCGAAAGCGCTCGGCGGCGGCGTGATGCCTATCGGGGCGACGGTTGCCACTGAAGAGGTGTTTTCAGTTCTGTTCGATAACCCGTTCCTCCACACCACTACCTTCGGTGGAAACCCGCTGGCCTGTGCGGCGGCGCTGGCAACCATCAATGTTCTGCTGGAGCAAAATCTGCCTGCTCAGGCGGAGCAAAAAGGTGACATGTTGCTGGACGGTTTCCGTCAGTTGGGGCGTGAATACCCGGATCTGGTCCAGGATGCACGCGGCAAAGGCATGCTAATGGCGATTGAGTTTGTCGACAATGAAACGGGCTACAGCTTCGCGAGCGAGATGTTCCGCCAGCGAGTGTTGGTTGCCGGTACGCTCAATAACTCCAAAACCATTCGCATTGAACCGCCGCTAACGCTGACCATTGAACAGTGTGAGCTGGTGCTAAAAGCCGCACGTAAAGCGCTGGCCGCCCTGCGGGTAAGCGTAGAAGAAGCGTGATATCACTCCCCCTCCGCCCGGAGGGGGAATTTTAACAGTGAAATTCCGCCACCGTCATCGTAAACCTTAAGAGACCTTCGCCCTCATTGGCATAGCGATGTGCGGCTTCCGTTTTTGCTACAGCAGACGATCCGGCGTTAACCCGCGTAACCGTCTCCTCCACGTTGAGCGTTAACACCCCTTCTTCAACATGCAGAAGTTCGAACGTGCCGGCAGGATGTCCCGATGACGTAAAGCATTCGCCCGGATACATCTCCCAGCGCCAGAGCTCAATCATGTCCGGGCCTGCTGTACCCGCCAACAGCCGGGCACATCCGCCCCGCTCTCCCTGCCACAACACCGGAATCGCCGAACCTTCAATCACATGAACGAAGGGTTCGCTCGCAACATTGACGATCTCCGCAACAGAAACACCTAGCGCCGCCGCCAGCTTACACAGAATGGCAATACTGGGGTTCGCCGCGCCTTTCTCAATCTCCACCAGCATCCCTTTACTGACGCCCGCACGACGCGAAAGCTCATCCAGAGACATCTTTTTTGTTTTGCGCCAGTTGCGGATACGGCTGGCGACCGCCAGGCTTACCTGGGCAATATCTGCACCCGAATCGGTCATTATATTGACTTTATCAGTCATTGGTCATTACCATGGTATAAAACAGTCAATACAGGATTATTTATGTCTCTCGTCACGCCGTCAATAGATCCGCGTCTCACCGGAATTGCGCCTGGGTTTCGGGCACTGAGCATTCTGGTTGAAGCAGCCCCAATTTTGCACCCCGACGTTGCTCCTGCCGCACTGGCAAAGGCCTGTCAGCAGGTGTTGAATGATGATGTGCCCTGGGCCGATGCGCATCTCGCGGCCTGGGATGACGCATTTAAAGCCTTTGGCGCAAAACCTAAACGCACTCCCTGTTCAGCCGCGGCTCTGCGTAAGCGGGTGCTAAAAGAGGGGTCACTGCCCTCGCTCGATCCGGTCGTCGATATCTACAATGCCATCAGTATTCGCTACGCGATCCCCGTCGGCGGGGAGAATCTGGCCGCCTACTGCGGCACGCCACGCCTGACGCTTGCCGATGGCAATGAACCGTTTGATACCCTCAAAGAGGGGCAAACCGTTGTGGAGTATCCGGATGCAGGTGAAGTGATCTGGCGCGATGATGCAGGCGTAACCTGCCGTCGCTGGAACTGGCGGCAAGGCGTTCGCACACGTCTGGACAGCCAGGCGCAAACCATGTGGTTTATTCTGGAAAGTCTGCCTGCGATGCCATTCCCGGCACTGGAAGAGGCGGGTGACGAGCTGGTACGCAACCTGCAAAAACTCATGCCAGGGGCAACGGCACATATTCAACGGCTGGAACGGTGAGAGGAAAAAAACATGTTTCACGGGTTAAGCGCCTTTCCGTTAACACCACTGAAAGACGGCAAATTTGACGAACGCGCCTTCACTCATCTGCTGACACCGCTGGTCGATGCGGGTGTCGATTCGCTAGGGATCCTCGGTTCCACAGGGAGTTACGCTTACCTGACACTGACTGAGCGTGCGCACATCACCCGTTGTGCCGTCAGCCACGCCAATGGCATTCCTGTCATGGTCAGTATTGGCGCACTCCGGCTCGACGATATTCTGCGCCTGGCGGAAGAGGCTCAGGCGGCAGGCGCCGCCAGCGTCCTGATGGCTCCGGTCTCCTACCAGCGTCTGACCCATGATGAAGTTTACCGGCTCTATGACACCGTCACTCATCAGCTCTCCGTTCCGCTGTGCGTATACGATAATCCCGCCACCACCGGGTTTGAGTTTAGCGACGAGCTGATGTTTGCGGTCGCGGCCTTACCCCATGTCGGTTCCGTGAAATTTGGCCACGTGCCGGAGAATGTTGCGCAGCTGCGTGCGCGTCTTCCGGATACCGTCTCGATGGGGATCAGCGGAGACTGGCGCGCCGCTTCCGCCCTGCGGGCCGGGTTTGACGTGTGGTATTCCGTTCTCGCCGGATTATTCCCGCACACGGCACTGGCGCTTGCACGCTCAAAAGAGGAGGGGCAATCCGAACGTCTGGAACCACTGTGGGCGCTGTTCCGCCGTTACGGCAGTTTGCGGGTCATTGCCGCCGCTGCCGAGATGATGGGGAAAGTCGCGACACCGGCATTACCCTTCCCGTTGCAGGCGATTCATGGCGAGCCACGGGAAGAGCTTTCTGCGATACTTGCTAAACTGGAACTGGCCTGAAAAAAGCCGGGTAGCGCTGTGCTTACCCGGTCGCCCCCCAGCAGCGCCTCATAACCCAGGACCGTTACTCCGGCAACAACCCGACAAAACTGCGTTTTTTGCGCGGCTCCGACATGAGCTCTTCGAGCTTATCGACACACGCCAGATAGTGCGGCATTTTCTTATGCGCCAGCACCGCCTCTTCGTCTTTATAAGCCTCGTAGATAAAGAACCGGGTCTTCACCCTTGGGTCCTGCAATACGTCAAAACGCAGGTTTCCCGGCTCCCGGATCGCGCCTTCGTGGTTGGCGCGAAAGACTTCCAGAAACTCATCCACCCGCTCGGGTTTGATGTTGATCTCCACTAACGTCACATTCATTTTACCTCTCCCTGTTTTTCTTCCTGCCAGAACTGGAATGCATCGCGGGCATTCCAGTTCTCATGTACCACTTTTTTCACTGCTTTCAGCATGGCAAGCGGTGCGCTGGACTGGAAGATGTTACGCCCCATATCCACGCCGGACGCCCCCTGATCGATCGCCCGCCAGCACATCTCCAGCGCCTCGTGCTCCGGCAGTTTTTTGCCGCCCGCAATCACAATCGGTACAGGGCAGCTGGCCGTCACTTTTTCAAAGCCGTCATCGGTGTAGTACGTTTTCACGAACTGCGCCCCTATTTCGGCGGCAATGCGGCTGGCAAGCGAGAAGTAACGTGCATCACGGGCCATCTCTTTGCCCACCCCCGTCACCGCCAGCGTCGGGATGCCGTAGCGGCTACCCGCATCCACCAGTTTGATGATGTTGTTGATCGACTGATGCTCAAATTCACTGCCGATATAAACCTGCGCCGCCACTGCGCAGACATTCAGACGCAGAGCATCTTCCATCGCCACCGCGACACACTCGTTGGACAGCTCACCTAAAATGGAATTGCCGCCTGAGGCACGAAGCACAACAGGTTTGTTGGTCGCTGGCGGAACCTGGCTGCGCAAAATACCGCGCGTACACATCAGCACATCGGTTTCCCCGAACAGTGGCGCAATAGAGAGATCGATACGCTCAAGCCCGGTCGTCGGCCCCTGAAAATAGCCATGGTCAAAGGCCAGCATCACCGTGCGGTTGCTTTTCGGGTTAAAGATGCGCGCCAGCCGCGACTGCATCCCCCAGTCCAGCGCGCCACACCCTTTCAGAGTGAAGGGCACGTTTTGCTGCGGTGTGCCGATGCCAAAATCTTTGCCGTCTTTGATGTCGTCTAAATCAGCCATTTGCTCCCCCGTCAGAAATCGTATTTGTTGATGTTCTCTTTGGTGAACACCACGCGCTCCGGCAGTAACACAATGCCATTGCCTTTCGCCTCATACTGGTAACCCTGAACGCTGTTCGGCTCGACCTTCAGCGTCCCAATGTCTTTTACGTCCACGCTGTCGCCAACGTTAAGATCGCCCTTTTTCAACAAATGATCGGCGACATTGACCGCAATTTTTCCCTGCTGTACGACATCCCACAGGCCGAACGCTTTCACCGTACCGCGCTCAACGTAAGGACGCATCACGTTCGGGGTACTGAATCCCACAATCGCCACGCCTTCACGCTTTAGGTTTTCTGCTGCCTGTGCTGCGGCGGGCAAGGCGTTGGCATCCGGGGCGATGATCGCGTCCAGATCCGGGTAGGCTTTAAAGATCCCTTCGGCGGTTTGCAGGGATTTGGTCGCGTCGTTGTAGCCAAACTGGGTGGTAACAATTTGCCACTGAGGATGATCTTTCTCGATTTTAGCTTTCGCCTCTTTCACCCACTGGTTCTGGTCCGTGACGGTGGGGCTTGAGTAGAAGAAAGCCACTTTGGCATTGGGTTTGCTGACTTGTTTACCTGCCATCTCCACCAGCAGGCCGCCGAGCTGTTCCGGGGTCCCCTGGTTGATGTAAATGCTGCGGCATTCCGGTTTGGTATCAGAATCCCAGGTGAGAACTTTCACGCCGCGCTGCATTGCCCTCTTCAGCGCCGGGCAGAGGCCGTCAGGCGACACGGCGGAGACGATAATGGCGTTATAGCCCTGGTTCACAAAGTTATTGATGAGCTGCACCTGACCAGAGACGCTCGGTTCGGTCGGGCCATCGTAGGTCACGTCTGCGCCAAGGGCTTTCCCGGCCTCTTTCGCACCATTACCCCCGCTGGTAAAGAACCCCACCCCCACTAGCTTAGGAATAAAGGCAATGCGGTCTGCCGCCTGCGCCGATGCGAAGCTGAGTGCCATCGCCAGGACTATCAGTTTTGTTTTCATCTTACGCTCCGGGTAGTTTTGAGGAAGAAATTGCGCACCCATTCACGGTGCAAGCTCAGCGACCGTCCCATTACCACGACAACCAACAGCGCCCCTGACAGCGCGCTCGACACCTGGCTGGGGATGCCGACCATCTGTAAACCTTGTTGCAGATACCCCACCAGCAGCGCCGCCAGTGCCGTACCAATAACCGAACCTGAACCGCCATAAATATTCGCTCCGCCCAGCACGGCGGCAGTGAGTGCTGGCATGAGCAAATCACGCCCTAAATCGGAGCGCGCGGAACCGAAATACGAGACCATCACCAGCGCAGCAATCGCGGACGCCACACCCACCAGGCCATATAGCGCGTAAGGCATACCGTTGACCGACAGCGCCGCATAGCGCGCTGCACGAGGGTTTTGCCCAATCAGAAACAGATGCCGGCCAAAGCGCCCGCGATGGGTGATGAGCCAGAAGAAAAAGGTGATCACCGCAAACAGCACCAGCGGGATCGGCAGACCGAAAACGGTGAGGTTGGCGAATGCCGTGAAGCTGTCCGGGAAGCCGCCGATACCCTCATACCCCGTCGCCCCCGCCATGCCGGAGAGCAGCAGCGCGCCGCCGCCATAGAGATAGAGCGTCCCCAGCGTAATCACCAGTGGGCTGATGCCGGTGTAGTGGATAAGAGCCGCGTTGAACAAACCGCACAGCAGACCAAGCAGAAGAGTGAGCGGGATGGCGACAGCCATCGGCCAGCCCGCCTGCATCATCACGCCCAGCGCAATAGCGCACAGACCAATGGTCGAGCCAAGGGAGATATCAATCCCGCCGCTGATGATCACCAACGTCAGAGGCAGTGCCACAATGCCAATGCAGATAAAATCACTGGTGCTAAACAGCAGCATGTTGATATCCAGCATCCTCGGGTTAATCGCCCCGAAAAGCAGGATCTCCACCACCAGCAAAATCAGCAGCGCACTTTCCCAGCTACGTTTCATTTTACGCCACCTCTTTTTTGCGCTTCGGGAACGGTGTGACGTGCTTTCCCCCTTTATGACCCGGCTGGAAACGGCTGTATTTCAGCGCGCGCTGATGCCGTGCCAGCGCCTGTCGCAGACGTCCATCAAGTACCAGAACCCCCAACAAAACCAGCCCGGCGATAAAGTCATTCCACCAGGCCGGAAGCCGGAACAGCACCAGGACGGTATCGATTTGCGTGAGAAAGAATGCCCCGAGAAAAGCGCCAATTAATGTGCCCGTCCCGCCCAACAACGAAATGCCGCCCAACACGCAGGCAGCAATGGCTTTCATCTCCAGCCCACTCCCCGTCTGGTTCGGCACAAAACCAATCTGCGAGGCAAAGACAATCCCGGCGCAGGCTGCCAGAACACCGTTCAGGGTGAAGGCAATCATGCGGGTACGGTTCACTGCCACGCCCAGCTGACGCGCAGCGGCGAGGTTATCGCCCACGGCATAAAAGTCACGGCCAAACACGGTGCGCGACAAGATCCACACCCCCACCGCAGATAAAATCAGGACACCTGTGCCAATCGGTGAAATCCCCATGAAAAGCGGTTCCGAGAGAGATTTGAGGCTCGACGGTAAACCTTCAATCCACTTACCTCCCGTCCAGAGCAGCATGCCGCCGCGATATAACCCCAGCGTACCCAGCGTGGCAACGATGGCCGGGATCCGCAGCCCCACCACCAGTAAACCGTTAAATGCTCCCGCCAGTGCGCCAATCGCCAGGGCAAAAAGCATTGCAACCGGCAGGCTGTAGCCGCTGTTCAGGGCGACCCCGACGGCAATCGCGCACAGGCCAACGGTAGAGCCTACCGACACGTCGATATTGCGGGTTAACATCACCAGCGCTGCTCCGATCGCCAGCAGGATCAGGATCTGACTGCTGGCGAAAATCATCCCCAGCGTCTGAAAACTCAGATAAGCCGGGTTAAGGGCGACCAGTACCGCAAACAGCGCAATGATCGCCAGCAACGCGCTGAGTTCACGGTTTTTCAGTAACGTCTTCATGATTGCCCTCCGAACGCCAGCGCCATCATGCGGTCGAGGCTGACGGCATGGCGCGGCAACTCGCCGCTGAGTACGCCCTGATGCATCACCAGCACGCGGTCCGCCAGTCCGGGGAACTCGTCGAGATCGCTTGAGATCATCAGTACCGCCACGTTTTGTGCCGCCACGCTTTTGATCAACTGGTAGATATCCGCGCGAGCTGACACATCCACGCCGCGCGTGGGTTCATCGACAATCAGCAACAGTGGATTGGCCTCCAGGCAGCGCGCCAGCAATACCTTCTGCTGGTTGCCTCCCGAAAGCGTGCGTACAGTTTGATCAGGATGATTAAGCTTGATCCCCAGCGCCCGGTGATAACGCTCCACCACTGCGGCTTCGCGCTTACGCTGTTGCCATAGCGACGGCTCATTCAGGGCGACGGTGTTCCATCGAATCGGCGCATCCAGGAACAAGCCGGAAACCTGACGATCTTCGGGCAGATAAACCAGCCCTTTGTCCAGCCGCGAGAGAATGGAGTCTCCCGTAATATCCTGATTTTCCAGCCAGACGCGACCGCCGCGTACCGGACGCAGGCCATAGAGCGTTTCGGCAAACTCGGTGCGCCCGGAGCCCACCAGTCCGGCCAGGCCGACGATCTCACCGGCGTAGATCTCCAGGCTTAAATCAATAAACCCTTCTCCTGTGAGATCGTCCACGCGCAGCACCGGAAAATCCTGCGCCTGCGTGCGCCGGTTTCCCGGCAGCGCCAGCCACAGCTTTTGTGTATCACTCAACCCCTGCTCGCGACTGACTGGCGTCATGGCCGCGATCAGCGCATTGTCATCAAACCGCGCCGTTTCCCCGCTCAGGACCACCGCGCCGTCGCGCATTACCGAAACGTGGCTCGCCAGCTGGCGGATCTCCGGCAGCTTATGCGAGATGAACACGATGCCGACACCCAGATCCTGCAAGGCGCAGATCTGGCGAAACAGCCGTTCGGTTTCCCCTGGTGTCAACGACGCGGTGGGTTCATCCAGGATCAGGATCGTGGCGTTACGCATTAGCCCGCGCAGGATCTCCACCATCTGTTGATCCGCAACTTCCAGCGTACTGGCAGCAGCATCAAGGTTGATCTGGCACTGCAACTGCTGAAGTTTGTCAGCCAGCTTCTGTTCAAGACCCGGTTCACGCGGCAGGCGAAAGAGGATGTTTTCGCGTACGGTCAGGTTGGGAAACAGCATCGGCTCCTGCGGGACAAGGTAAATGCCCAGCTTATGCGCCTGCCCAGGATTGAGCCGCGCAAATGCCTGCCCTGCGACGGAAAGTTCACCGCTATCCGGCGTCTCGACCCCGGCAATAATTTTCATCAGCGTTGATTTTCCGGCCCCGTTCCCGCCCATCAGCGCATGCACCTGGCCCGCCAGCAGTGTGAAATCAATGCCTTTCAATACCGGCACGCCGGAAAACTGCTTGCAGATATCGCGCGCTTCGATCAGTGGTGTCATCATCGCTCCGCCATTGAACAAATGATTTTTAGATTTAATAATGTTCAAAAGCGTAGACGGTGAACTATATTTACAACCGTGCAGGGATCACAGTTTTATCGATTAAGATCCAGATAAACCGGAAACAATCTAAAAGATCTGTTTTGCCGCGTGGCTCACATTTTCCGCCCGCGCCATCACGAACATATGATCTAAATTTTTATAAGAGTTCAAACATGAGCGATAAACGCATTGCGGAAGAAAGCCGGTTTGCCGGGCTGGCACTGGCAGAAGAAGAACTGGTGGCTCGCGTCGCCTGGTGCTACTACCACGACGGGTTGACGCAGAACGACATTGGCGAGCGCCTGGGTCTGCCGCGTCTGAAGATTTCGCGTTTACTGGAAAAAGGGCGTCAGTCTGGCGTCATCCGCGTGCAGATCAACTCCCGTTACGAGGGTTGCCTGGCGCTGGAAACAGAGTTGCAGCAGCACTTTGGGCTGAAACTGGTGCGCGTAATGCCAGCCCTGAATACCCCACCAATGAACGTGCGGCTAGGCATTGGTGCAGCACAGTCATTAATGGGTGTACTGGAACCTGGACAGTTACTGGCAGTGGGATTTGGCGAAACGACCATGAGCTGCCTTCAGCATTTAAGCGGGTTTATTAGCTCACAACAGGTTCGCCTGGTGACGCTCTCCGGTGGCGTGGGGCCGTATATGACCGGTATCGGCCAACTTGATGCCGCCTGTAGCGTCAGCATGATCCCCGCCCCGCTTCGTGTGTCATCCGCCGAAGTCGCGGGGATCTTACGACGAGAAACCAGCGTTCGGGATGTGATCCTCGCGGCTACCGCCGCCGATGTTGCCGTGGTGGGGATTGGCGCAGTGAATCAACGCCGTGATGCCACCATTTTGCGATCCGGCTATATCACTGAAGGTGAACAGCTGATGTATGCCCGCAAAGGCGCAGTGGGCGACATCCTTGGCTACTTCCTCAATGCCGAAGGAGAACGGGTCGACGAGCTTGCGATCCACCGTGAATTACTGGGGGTCACGCTGGACGAACTGGCACAGCTACCCACTATCGTTGGCGTCGCCGGTGGAGAAGAAAAAGCCGATGCGATTTATGCCGCACTGAAAGGTCGCCGTATCAATGGCCTGGTGACGGAAGAGACGACAGCCCGCGCGGTGCTGGCTCTGGCGAAGTAAGAGCTTGCCCTGCGCCTGACACGAGGCATGCCATGAGTTACCTTTTAGCGTTAGATGCAGGGACCGGAAGCGTTCGCGCTGTGATTTTTGATCTGCACGGCAACCAGATAGCCGTCGGCCAGGCAGAGTGGATACACCTGAGTGTGGAAAACGTGCCGGGCTCAATGGAGTTCGACCTTGAGACGAACTGGCGGCTCGCCTGCCAGTGCATTCATCAGGCGCTGGAACGCGCCCATCTGAACGCCGCTGATATTCAGTCCATTGCCTGTTGTTCAATGCGGGAAGGCATCGTCCTGTATGATCGTAACGGTGATGCCATCTGGGCCTGCGCCAACGTTGACGCCCGCGCCAGCCGCGAAGTGGCAGAGCTGAAAGAGATCCACGACTACCGTTTCGAATCCGAAGTGTATGACGTTTCCGGCCAGACGCTGGCGCTGAGTGCCATGCCGCGCCTGCTGTGGCTGGCACACCATCGCCCGGATATTTACCGTAAAGCGGCGACCATCACCATGATCAGCGACTGGCTGGCGGCAAAACTTTCCGGCGAGCTGGCGGTTGACCCCTCTAACGCCGGAACCACCGGCATGCTGGATCTCTTCACCCGCGACTGGCGTCCGGCACTGCTGGACATGGCCGGGCTACGGGCCGATATCCTCTCCCCGGTAAAAGAGACGGGAACATTACTGGGGGCGGTTACGCCTGCAGCAGCACAGCAAAGTGGTCTGCGGGAAGGTACGCCTGTCGTGATGGGCGGCGGAGATGTGCAGCTTGGTTGTCTGGGCCTGGGCGTGGTGCGTCCCGGACAAACGGCCGTACTGGGCGGCACGTTCTGGCAGCAGGTGGTGAATCTGCCACAGGTACGTACCGATCCGGAAATGAACATTCGCGTCAATCCACACGTTATTCCCGGCATGGCGCAAGCTGAGTCGATCAGCTTCTTCACCGGGCTGACGATGCGCTGGTTCCGGGACGCCTTTTGTGCAGAAGAAAAACTGATCGCCGGGCGGATGGGGATGGATACTTACTCCCTGCTCGAAGAGATGGCGAGCCGCGTCCCTGCGGGTTCGCACGGCGTGATGCCGATTTTCTCTGATGCGATGCACTTTAAGCAGTGGTATCACGCTGCCCCCTCGTTTATTAACCTCTCCATCGACCCGGAAAAATGCAACAAAGCGACCCTTTTCCGTGCGTTGGAAGAGAACGCAGCAATTGTCTCCGCCTGCAACCTGGCGCAGATTTCCCGCTTCTCCGGTGTCGCGTTTGAAAGCCTGGTGTTTGCGGGCGGAGGGGCTAAAGGCGCGCTATGGAGCCAGATATTAAGCGATGTCACCGGGCTACCGGTGCGTGTGCCTGAAGTAAAGGAAGCCACTGCGCTGGGTTGTGCCATCGCAGCGGGAACCGGGGCTGGACTGTTCAGCGATATGGCCAGTACAGGCGAGCACCTGGTGAAATGGAGCCGGGAGTTTATGCCAAACCCGCAACACCGCGAGCTGTACGACGGCATGATGCAGAAATGGCAGGCGGTTTACGCTGACCAGCTTGGGCTGGTCGACAGCGGGCTAACCACGTCAATGTGGCAGGCCCCGGGGCTGGTGCGTTCCCCCTCACCCCATAGAGCCGAGGGGGAAAATCAGACCAAACCCGCCCTTTAAGAACACACCAGACTGTCCCCTTTCCCCTACAGGGAGAGGGGTTGAGTGAGGAACGCCTTTCTTTGAATCCCATCACAATCATTTGATCCCGCTTTTACCTTTCTTCTGCCGCTGGCTAAATTAATAACTCATCCGACCACATAACAATAATTTTACACTGGAAGAGATTATGAGCCGCTATCCGTCGTTATTCGCCCCGCTTGATCTGGGGTTTACCACCCTCAAAAACCGCGTACTGATGGGGTCCATGCATACCGGTCTTGAAGAGCATCCGGATGGGGCTGAACGTCTGGCCGCCTTTTATGCCGAACGCGCCCGCCACGGTGTCGCACTGATTGTGACCGGCGGCGTCGCCCCTGCCTCATCCGGTGTTGGTATGGAAGGCGGTGCGGTGTTGAGTGACGCCAGCCAGCTAGCGCACCATCGCATTGTGACCGACGCGGTGCACAAGGAAGGCGGTAAAATTGCCCTGCAAATCCTGCATACCGGCCGTTATAGCTATCAGCCAAATCTGGTTGCACCTTCCGCTATCCAGGCGCCGATTAACCGCTTTAAACCACACGCTCTCAGCCATGAGGAGATCCTGACGCTGATTGACGACTTCGCCCGTTGTGCTGCGCTGGCGCGTGAGGCTGGCTATGACGGCGTTGAAGTGATGGGCTCAGAAGGTTATCTGATTAACGAGTTTCTGGCGGCGCGTACAAACCAGCGTGATGACCCGTGGGGCGGAGACTACACACGTCGTATGCGTTTTGCCGTGGAAGTCGTGCGCGCCGTTCGTGAACGTGTCGGAACCGATTTTATTATTGTGTATCGCCTGTCGATGCTCGATCTGGTGGAAGGGGGCGGGACATTCGAAGAGACCCTCCAGTTGGCCCTGGCTATTGAAGCCGCAGGCGCGACCATCATCAATACCGGGATCGGCTGGCATGAAGCGCGTATTCCGACCATCGCAACCCCCGTGCCGCGTGCCGCATTCAGTTGGGTGACACGCAAGCTGAAAGGTAAAGTGTCGATCCCGCTGGTCACTACCAACCGTATTAACGACCCTCAGGTGGCTGATGACCTGCTGGCAAAAGGCGATGCTGATATGGTGTCGATGGCACGCCCGTTCCTCGCTGATGCCGAGCTGCTTTCAAAAGCGCAAAACGGCCGTGCCGATGAGATCAATACCTGCATCGGTTGTAATCAGGCCTGCCTCGATCAGATCTTCGTTGGAAAAGTCACCTCCTGCCTGGTCAACCCTCGTGCCTGCCACGAAACCAAAATGCCGGTTGTGCCAACGGTGCAGAAAAAGCATCTGGCCGTTGTCGGTGCAGGCCCGGCAGGGCTGGCGTTTGCGGTGAATGCCGCCTCACGCGGGCACAGTGTGACCTTATTTGATGCAGCAGCCGAGATCGGCGGGCAGTTTAATATTGCCAAACAGATCCCCGGCAAAGAGGAGTTCTATGAAACTCTGCGCTACTACCGCCGGATGATCGACCTGACGGGTGTGGATCTGCGTCTGAATCAGTTTGTGAGCGCAGGCGATCTTGCGGCGTTTGACGAGGTGATCCTGGCCTGTGGGATCGCCCCACGCACGCCGGAGATCGACGGCATTACCCATCCGAAGGTACTGAGCTATCTCGACGTGCTGCGCGACAAAGCTCCGGTCGGTGAAAAGGTGGCAATTATCGGCTGCGGCGGGATCGGCTTTGATACGGCGATGTATTTGAGCCAGCCGGGGGAAGCCACCAGTCAGAATATCGCCGAGTTTTGTGTGGAATGGGGGATCGATACCAGCCTGAACCAATCCGGTGGGTTGCGCCCGGAAGGTCCGCATCTGTCAAAAAGCCCGCGCCAGATCGTCATGCTTCAGCGCAAGGCCAGCAAACCGGGTGACGGTCTTGGAAAAACAACGGGCTGGATCCACCGCACCACCCTGCTCTCGCGCGGCGTGAAAATGATCCCGTCGGTAAGCTATCAGAAGATCGACGACGACGGTCTGCACGTGTTGATCGGCGGTGAAGCGCAGCGACTCCACGTGGATCATGTGATTTTGTGCGCCGGACAGGAGCCACGTCGTGAACTGGCCGAGCCACTGCGTGAAGCGGGTAAAACGGTGCATTTGATCGGCGGATGTGATGTGGCGATGGAGCTGGATGCCCGCCGCGCAATTGCGCAGGGGACTCACTTGGCCCTGGCGATTTAACGGCATTGCCAGATAATCAGGACAAAAGCAAAACGGCAACCAGGTTGCCGTTTTTAGTGTTTGTGCCCTCTTCCCATGAGAGGATTGGAATGAGGGTATCACGCCTCTGTAGGTTAGCGGCGGCGGCCCAGCTTAACGGCTTTCAGCACCACGAATTTATTGTTGGTCGCAATCGTGGTGCAGTTACCGAAGATCTTCTTCAGATTGTGGAAGTAATCCAGATGACGGTTCGCCACAATGTACAGCTCGCCGTTAATTTTCAGGCAACGACGCGCATGGTGGAACATCTCCCAGGCGACGTTATCCGTCAGCGCATGCTTCTGGTGGAACGGCGGGTTACACAGCACCGCGTTGAAGCGGAACGGCTCCACGCCAGAAAGTGCGTTGTTAATCATAAACTCGCAGCGGTCCAGCGCCTCTGGCATGTTGGTTTCCACGTTAAGACGGCTGGAAGCCACGGCCATTGGCGATTCATCGCTAAAGACGACGCTGGCTTCTGGATTCTTCGCTAACAGGGTCAGGCCAATAACACCGTTACCACAGCCCAGATCGACGATCTCACCTTCCAGATTTTCCGGCAGATGCTCGATAAAGAAGCGAGCACCAATATCCAGACCGGTACGGGAGAAGACGTTCGCGTGGTTGTGGATCGTCCAGTCTGTGCCATCCAGTTTCCAGCACAGCGTTTCAGGCGCGTCGGCCAGTTCTGGCGCACTGAACGTACAGTTGATCAGACGCGCTTTTTTCCACGCCAGTGTGGTCGTTGTCGGACCGAGCACTTTCTCGAACAATTCCAGCGTGGAGTTATGGATATCACGCGCCTTTGCGCCCGCGATAATACGGGTTTGCGGAGTGACGACTTTACGCAGTGCGCGCAATTGCTGTTCCAGCAATGCCATGGTTTTAGGCACTTTAATCAGCACCACGCCCGGCGCCTGTGGGTATTCCGCCGTGCTGTCGAGGAACTTAACGCTGGCTTCCTCGATGTCGTTGTGGCGCAGGTTTTCACGCGTCGCCAGCTCGCTTAAATAGGAATCACCGATGCTGTAAGGCGTGTGTTCAGCCAGGGCACAGCCCAGCGCGCCAAACGCGTCATTCAGGATCAGAACCGGGCCGCTGATTTCGGTCTCATCCAACTGTTGCAGCAGATATTCATCCGCCGCTTCCCACGCCATAAGCGGGTTCACGTCGTCCGTTTCCGGGAAACGTTTAAGGTTGAGTGAACGGAAACCGTTGTCTAAGTGGCTCATCGGCCCTCCTGAGTGGTAAAATTTCGGCGTTATCCCTGAAAAGGGTGCGTGAGTATATACTCTTTATTGTCGATTTGGGGCTTTGATGAACCAACTAACTTATCTCCAGGGCTACCCGGAGAGCTTACTTTCCCAGGTTCGCACGTTAATTTCCGAGCAAAGGCTGGGTGACGTGCTGGAAAAACGCTACCCCGACTCACACGGCATTACGACCGATAAAGCTCTCTGGCAGTATACGCAGGATATGAAAAACCGGTATCTGAAGAGCGCATCCCCCATTAATAAAGTGATGTATGACAACAAGATCCACGTATTGAAGAACGCGCTTGGTCTGCACACGGCCATCTCCCGTGTGCAGGGTGGTAAGCTGAAAGCTAAAGCCGAGATCCGCGTGGCAACCGTATTTCGCAATGCGCCGGAAGCATTCTTGCGCATGATTGTGTTACACGAGCTGGCGCATCTTAAAGAAAAAGAGCATGACAAAGCGTTTTATTCCCTGTGCTGCCACATGGAGCCGCAGTATCACCAGCTGGAGTTCGATACCCGTTTGTGGCTTACGCATTTATCGTTAAAGGCTCTCCCCTAAAGTATTCAGGTTGCCGTAAGGCGGCGACGCAGTGAATCCCCAGGAGATTACATCAGCAAGTGGTTGGGGTGAGCGAGGAAAGCCAACGCAGCGGCAGCCTGAATAATGACGGGGATGCGCAATAGCGCACTCGTTTTGTCATGATGACGTGCTACAGTGGCTAAAGGTTCCCAGCTACGGAGTACGTAAACGTTTATGATACGTTTCGCAGTCATTGGTACGAACTGGATCACGCGCCAGTTCGTCGACGCCGCCCACGAAACCGGCAAATATAAGCTCACCGCAGTCTATTCCCGCAGCCTTGAGCAGGCGCAGACCTTCGCGAATGACTACCTGGTCGAACATCTGTTCACCTCGCTCGACGCGATGGCGCAAAGTGATGCCATTGACGCGGTTTATATCGCCAGCCCAAATTCTCTGCACTTCCCGCAAACAAAGCTGTTCCTCAGCCATAAAAAACATGTGATTTGCGAGAAACCGCTGGCGTCGAATATTCAGGAAGTGGAAGCCGCTATCGCTCTTGCCCGTGAAAATCAGGTGGTGCTGTTCGAAGCCTTCAAAACCGCCTGCCTGCCAAACTTCCTGCTGTTGCAGCAGTCGTTACCGAAACTGGGCAAAGTGCGTAACTACTGCCAGTATTCATCGCGTTACCAGCGTTATCTGGATGGCGAAAACCCGAATACCTTTAACCCGGCTTTCTCTAACGGCTCGATTATGGATATCGGTTTTTACTGCCTGGCCTCCGCCGTTGCGCTGTGGGGCGAGCCACACAGCGTCACCGCCACGGCCAGCCTGCTGGAAAGCGGCGTGGATGCACACGGTTTAGTGGTGCTGGATTACGGTGATTTCAGCGTAACGCTGCAACACTCAAAAGTCAGTGATTCCGTGCTGCCAAGCGAAATCCAGGGCGAAGCAGGATCGCTGGTGATCGAGAAAATTTCCGAGTGCCAGAAACTGAGCTTTGTGCCACGTGGCGGTAAAGCGCAGGAGCTAACGCAGCCTCAACATATTAACACTATGCTCTATGAGGCAGAGGTCTTTGCGCGTCTGGTAGAAGACAAAGAAGTGAACCACCCAGGTCTTGCGGTAAGCCGCACCACAGCGAAGCTGCAAACGGAGATCCGCCGCCAGACGGGCGTGGTGTTCCCGGCAGACGGCGTGGGTGCAGAAGTTATCGCGTAAAGCTATGTAATGAAATTGTACAAACCATTGACGAAACCGATGGTCTGACATATTTTGTTACCCGCAAAGGGGAGTAACTTCCTTGCCGGTGGATCGTCATTACGATGCGTGCAATACCGCATCCGGTCGCCGGGCAACCAAAAAGGGATACATTGTGTATTCTTTTTTCGTTGTAAGTGAGACCTTGCCGGAAGGCGAGGTCTATGCATAAAAAGCTAACGGCTATCGTCTTCTGACCATAGCCGTTTTTGTTTTTTTATGTGGAAGGAAAATAGTATGCATTCTGTCGGCACTCCCATGTTGTGGGGCGGATTCGCGGTTGTCGTGCTCATCATGCTGGCAATCGACCTCTTTTTACAGGGGCGTCGCGGTGAGCATGGCATGACAATGAAACAGGCTGCGGTCTGGTCGTTGGTATGGGTCACGCTCTCCCTGCTGTTCTGCGCTGCCTTTTGGTGGTATCTGGCCTCAACTGAGGGCCGCGCTGTCGCGGACCCACAGGCGCTGGCATTCCTTACCGGTTACCTGATCGAGAAAGCGCTGGCTGTCGATAACGTCTTCGTCTGGCTGATGCTGTTCAGTTACTTCGCTGTACCGGCTTCGCTGCAACGCCGCGTGCTGGTCTACGGCGTACTGGGCGCGATCATCCTGCGTACCATCATGATCTTTGCGGGAAGCTGGCTGATTACCCAGTTCGAATGGCTGTTGTATGTCTTCGGCGCGTTCTTGCTGTTCACCGGTATTAAGATGGCGCTGGCGAAAGAAGATGACGCAGGCATTGGCGATAAGCCGCTGGTGAAGTGGATCCGTGGTCATCTGCGTATGACCGACAAGATCGAAAACGAGCACTTCTTCGTGCGAAAGAACGGCCTGCTGTTCGCCACGCCGCTGCTGCTGGTGCTGATTCTGGTCGAACTGAGTGATGTCATTTTCGCTGTAGACAGCATCCCGGCGATCTTCGCGGTGACCACTGACCCGTTTATCGTACTGACCTCAAACCTGTTCGCTATTCTCGGCTTGCGTGCGATGTATTTCCTGCTGGCAGGCGCGGCTGAGCGCTTCTCAATGCTGAAATACGGTCTGTCGGTCATTCTGGTATTTATCGGTATCAAGATGCTGATTGTCGATTTCTATCACATCCCAATCGCGATTTCGCTGGGTGTGGTATTTGGCATTCTGATCGTTACGCTAATTATCAACACCTGGGTTAACCGCCAGCACGATAAAAAACAGCAGGTTTAGTCAGTCTGGGGGCAACCTGGCAGGCTTACCCCGGCCCTCTCCCCATGGGAGAGGGCGATATCAAAATGTAATTTAATAGTTAAAAAATATGATGCAACACGTAAAGTTCAGCATTTTACGCTTCCCTCACTCTGTACTTTCCCTATACTCACCCAGGCAAACATTTACTTACATCCGGAAATAAATGTGACTAAGAGCACATCCGGGATGGAACGCAATTTCACTTAAGGAACATTCATGACCATGCAATCCTCTGGTCTGCTGGCGCGCCTGTCGCGTGGCAGCCTTGTTAAGCAAATACTGGTTGGCCTGGTGCTTGGTGTCGCGCTGGCACTGATCTCAAAGCCTGCCGCAGAAGCGACTGGCCTGCTCGGGACGCTGTTCGTCGGTGCACTGAAAGCCGTCGCACCTGTTCTGGTTCTGACCCTGGTGATGGCATCTATTGCCAACCACCAGCAGGGACAAAAAACCAATATCCGCCCTATTTTGTGGATGTACCTGCTCGGGACATTCTCTGCTGCGCTGACAGCGGTGATCGTGAGCTTTTTCTTCCCATCAACCCTGCAACTGACCACCGGTGCGACCGATATCACCCCCCCAGCGGGCATTGTTGAAGTGATGCACGGCCTGCTGATGAGCATTGTCGCCAACCCCATTCATGCGCTGATTAACGCGAACTACATCGGTATTCTGGTGTGGGCAGTCGGTCTGGGTTTTGCTCTGCGCCACAGCAATGACACCACCAAGAACCTGATTAACGATCTCTCAAGCGCGGTCACTTTCATTGTGACGCTGGTGATCCGCTTTGCCCCCATTGGTATTTTCGGCCTGGTGTCATCGACGCTTGCCACCACCGGTTTTGGCGCACTGTGGGGTTACGCACAGTTGCTGCTGGTACTGATTGGCTGTATGGCTGTGGTCGCACTGGTGATCAACCCGCTGCTGGTCTTTATGCAAACCCGCCGTAACCCATATCCGCTGGTGCTGATGTGCCTGCGTGAAAGCGGCGTGACGGCGTTCTTCACCCGCAGTTCGGCTGCGAATATTCCCGTGAATATGTCGCTGTGCGAAAAACTGAATCTGGATCGCGATACCTACTCCGTATCAATCCCACTGGGAGCAACCGTCAACATGGCTGGCGCGGCGATTACCATTACGGTGCTCACGCTGGCGGCAGTACATACGCTGGGTATCCCGGTAGACTTACCAACCGCGCTGCTGCTGAGCGTCGTCGCGGCGCTGTGTGCCTGTGGCGCATCTGGTGTGGCGGGCGGTTCACTGTTGCTGATCCCACTGGCGTGTAACATGTTTGGCATCCCGAACGAAATCGCCATGCAGGTGGTCGCGGTGGGCTTTATCATCGGCGTGCTGCAGGACTCCTGCGAAACCGCCATTAACTCCTCAACCGACGTGATGTTTACCGCCGCCGTGTGCCAGGCGGAAGATGCGCGTCTGGCGAAAAACGCCCTGCGCAATTAATGCCTCTGCCCTTCCGTCAACGGACGGAGGGGCTCTCCTCCTGGACCTGCTTCTCAACTTTAAACGGATCAATTCCGCGCTTCTGCATCCGCCAGAAACGGATAATGTTCAGCCCGTTCATGATAAGAAAACTGCCTTCAATCAACGTTCCGCCAATCGACCCCAGCCAGAAGTTGTGGATCACCCAACAGCAGGTTGAACACCAGATAATGCAACGCATGGTCAGCCCTTTGCTGCGGAACAAGGCCCAGGTGCTGACAATGGTTCCCGCAACAGGCAGTAACTCAATGGGATGATGGTATTTCGCAAGCCCGATACCGCCTGTCAGCGCAATGAACAGCACCATCACCCACAGACTGCGGGTGCGTAAAGTGATGAGCGTACGAACGGTGTTAAGCATGGCGCTCGCCCCGGCAGGAAATGCGCCCATCAAAAAGAAATGGATGCCAATGACGGCACTGTAAACCGAAAGCTGAATTTTAAATTTCCGCTCATCACGGTTGATAAAGGTGGTGATACCAATCAGAAAGGCGATGACGCCAACGCCCTGGGCTAGCCAATACGCGGTCATGAAGGTGTCCTGTGTGCAGGAAAAAGAAACGGCGCTTCATTATATGAAACGCCGTTTCTAATTTAAAGCATAATGGCTTACAAGGTGACGCCGCTTTTGAAAATCGCCAGCTCGCGGAAGTCATTCTTTTCGTTGCAGGTTTGCTTACCGTTAGCGAATTCCACAATGGTATCGACAAATTCATTCAGCAGTTGCGGCATCGCTTTGCCGTGGATCAACTGTCCGGCATCAAAATCGATCCAGTGTTTTTTCTTCGCCGCCAACTCGCTGTTGGTGGCAATTTTCACAGTGGGTACAAAACCGCCATACGGTGTACCACGACCGGTACTGAACAGCACCATGTGGCAACCCGCCCCCGCCAAAGCACTGGTGGCAACCGCATCGTTACCCGGCGCACTCAGCAGGTTCAGACCGTGCGTTTTCAGGCGCTCGCCGTAACGCAGTACGTCCACCACCTGGCTTGCACCCGCTTTCTGCGTACAGCCGAGAGATTTCTCTTCGAGCGTAGTGATCCCGCCCGCTTTGTTACCTGGAGATGGGTTTTCGTAGATCGGCTGATTGTGCGCGATGAAATACTGTTTGAAGTCGTTCACCATGGTCACGGTTTTTTCAAACGTCTCTTCGTCACGACAGTGGCTCATCAGAATACGTTCTGCACCGAACATTTCCGGAACCTCAGTCAGCACAGTCGTCCCGCCGTTGGCAATCACGTAATCCGAGAAACGCCCCAGCATCGGGTTGGCTGTGATACCGGAAAGACCATCAGATCCCCCGCACTCCAGACCAAATTTAAGCTCGCTGAGTTTACCCGGCTCGCGCTTGTCGTGGCGCATCACCTCATACAGCTGATGTAGTTGCTCAATGCCCGCTTCCACTTCATCGTCCTGGTGTTGGCATACCATAAAGTGGACACGCGCGGGATCGAAATCCCCTAAGGTTTCGCGGAAGGCATCCACCTGGTTGTTTTCACATCCCAGACCAATGACCAGCACCGCACCCGCATTCGGGTGACGTACCATGTTTTGCAGCATGGTACGGGTGTTAATGTGATCGTCGCCGAGCTGAGAACACCCGTAGGTATGGCTGAACAGGTGCACACCGTCAGTGCCTTCAGCTCCGTTTGTCTCTTTCAGAAAACGGCTCTGGATCTGACGGGCGATCCCATTAACGCAACCCACGGTTGGCAGGATCCACAGTTCATTACGGATCCCCACGTCCCCGTTGCCACGACGATAGATCTGTACGTCACGATCCGTTTCTTGCCCAACTTCCGCCTGAAAATCAGGTTGATAGCTATACTCGTCCAGATCACTGAGATTGGTGCGGGCATTGTGGGAATGAATATGTTCACCCGGCGCAATATCCGCCAGCGCATGACCAATAGGCAAACCGTACTTAACGACGTTTTCCCCTTTAGCGATAGGGTACACGGCAAACTTATGCCCGCGTGCAACCGCCTGGCGCAGCGTGACAGTCTGGTTATCTACTGCCACGACTTCGCCTTCGGCCAGATCCGCCAGCGCTACGGCAACGTTATCCAGCGAATGGATTTTGATGTATTGCATATCAACCTCAAACGGCTTTAGTTCAGTTCAATGGCGAAGTAGTCACGCGCATTGTTAAAGCAGATGTTTCTCACCATTTCGCCCAGCAACTGGATATCCGCTGGTGCTTCACCCGCAGCAACCCAGCGACCAATCATCTGGCACAGAATGCGGCGGAAGTACTCATGGCGTGTGTAAGACAGGAAACTACGGCTGTCGGTCAGCATACCCACAAAGCGGCTTAACAGACCCAGTTGCGCCAGCTGCGTCATCTGACGTTCCATGCCGTCTTTCTGGTCGTTGAACCACCAGCCGGAACCGAACTGCATCTTGCCTGGCATACCTTCGCCCTGGAAGTTACCAATCATTGTGCCCAGCACTTCGTTATCGCGCGGGTTCAGGCAATACAGGATGGTTTTTGGCAGCAGGTTTTGCTCGTTCTGTTTACTCAGCAGTTTCGACAGCTCTTCCGCCAGTGGGCGGTCGTTGATGGAGTCGAAGCCGACATCCGCGCCGAGAAGTTTGAACTGGCGCAGGTTGTTGTTACGCAGCGCGCCAATGTGGTACTGCTGTACCCAGCCGCGACGGGCATATTCAGCGCCCAGCCAGACCAGCACTGCAGTTTTGAACTGTGCGACTTCATGCTCGCTCAGGGTTTCACCCGACAGACGGCGTGCCAGGATGCTGTCCAGCTCGGCGTCATTAGCCTCAGCAAACAGAACAACGTCCAGCGCGTGGTCAGACACCTTACAACCGTGTGCCGCAAAGTGATCCAGGCGTTTAGTCAGCGCAGTTTGCAGGTCAGCAAAGCGACGAATGTCGGTATCAGACACTTCGGCCAGTTTCGCCATGTAGTCAGTAAAGGTGGCCAGTTCGATATTGAACGCCTTATCCGGACGCCAGCTTGGCAGCACTTTGATATCAAACGTGCTGTCTTTAGCCACAACCGCGTGGTGTTCAAGCGAATCAATTGGATCGTCAGTGGTCCCGACCATCTTCACGTTCATCTGCTTCATGATGCCACGAGCAGAGAACGTATCCTGTGCCAGCAGCGCGTTGCATTCATCCCAGATTTCACCCGCAGTGGATGGCGAAAGCAGCTTGCCGGTGATACCAAACGGACGACGCAGCTCAAGATGTGTCCAGTGGTATAACGGGTTGCCGATGGTGTGCGGAACAGTTGCAGCCCACGCATCAAACTTCTCGCGGTCAGTTGCATCGCCGGTACACAGGCGCTCAGGCACACCGTTGGTGCGCATTGCACGCCATTTATAGTGGTCACCCTTCAGCCAGATGTCATACAGGTTTTTGAAACGGTAATTTTCGGCAACCTGCTGCGGAGGCAAATGGCAGTGGTAGTCGAAAATTGGCTGGTCTTTTGCGTAGTCGTGATACAGACGGCGAGCAAATTCAGTATCTAACAGAAAATCTTCGGTCATAAACGGTGTCATTTATCGTCTTCCTCATAACGAGAGCGTCAGAAAGCTTATGTTCAGATGCTGCAAAGTTATCACACCAATTTCCAGAGGCCGAAGTTTTTTTCGTGAGTTAGATCAATAAACGCTGACAAATAAATTACCCTCAAAGTAGTAAACCCTCTCCCAGACCGCGCCAGCACTGGCTTTATCTACAGAACATAATGTCCCTACAAAGAATCACACTTTTGTGATGTCACTCACCTTTTAAAGTTGTATGACAAGTTATCTTTTGGCCGTCGCAAACTATAAGCCGACGGAATGCATTCCCGGTGTTAGATACATCGGATTTAACGGTACGGAAACCGACTTATGCACGATTACTTATGGCAAGGTTCGGGCCGTTCCGGGAAAGTCTCCCGGTTACGCCCCTCCCGTTACACAGCAACTCCCGGAAACGGTTGAGCTGTTGCCGTGCCACAGCACGGAAATAACATAACGATGAGGTTTTACATGCGTAAAATTAAAGGGTTACGTTGGTACATGATTGCACTGGTGACGCTAGGCACAGTGCTGGGCTACCTGACACGTAACACCGTGGCAGCAGCAGCGCCAACGTTAATGGAAGAGTTGCATATTTCCACACAGCAATATTCCTACATCATTGCAGCGTATTCCGCGGCTTATACCATCATGCAGCCTGTTGCTGGCTACGTGCTGGATATTCTGGGAACAAAAATTGGTTACGCCTTCTTCGCGGTAACCTGGGCGATTTTCTGCGGCGCAACAGCGCTGGCAGGTAGCTGGGGCGGACTGGCACTGGCGCGTGGTGCGGTCGGTGCAGCAGAAGCAGCAATGATCCCTGCGGGTCTGAAAGCCAGCTCCGAATGGTTCCCGGCGAAAGAACGTTCTATTGCAGTCGGCTACTTTAACGTGGGCTCTTCTATTGGTGCGATGATTGCTCCGCCACTGGTTGTATGGGCTATCGTGATGCACAGTTGGCAGATGGCGTTCATTATCTCCGGCGTGCTGAGCTTTGCATGGGCAATGGCGTGGCTGATTTTCTACAAACACCCGCGCGATCAGAAAAAACTGTCTGAAGAAGAACGCGAGTACATCATTGGGGGTCAGGAAGCACAGCACCAGACCAACAATGGCAAAAAAATGACGGTATGGCAGATTCTGGGAACCCGTCAATTCTGGGGTATCGCACTGCCACGCTTCCTGGCGGAACCGGCCTGGGGTACGTTTAACGCCTGGATTCCACTGTTCATGTTTAAAGTCTACGGCTTTAACCTGAAAGAAATCGCGATGTTCGCCTGGATGCCAATGCTCTTCGCTGACATGGGTTGCATCATCGGTGGTTACCTGCCACCTCTGTTCCAGCGCTGGTTTGGTGTGAACCTGATTGTCTCCCGTAAAATGGTTGTGACCATGGGCGCACTGCTGATGATTGGCCCAGGTATGATCGGCCTGTTCACCAGCCCATATGTTGCAATTGGCCTGCTGTGCATCGGTGGTTTTGCTCACCAGTCCCTGTCTGGCGCACTGATTACACTCTCTTCTGATGTGTTCGGTCGTAACGAAGTGGCAACCGCAAACGGCCTGACTGGTATGGCTGCCTGGACCGCAAGTACTCTGTTTGCTCTGGTGGTTGGTGCGTTAGCAGATACCATTGGCTTCAGCCCGCTGTTTGCTGTACTGGCTATCTTTGACCTGATGGGGGCAGTCGTTATCTGGACGGTGCTGAAAAGCAAATCAGCCGACGAACTTGAGAAAGAGTCCCTTGGGGGACCGGCAACGCAAAGTTAGCGTAAAAATGTGTCCTACCAAAGCCGCCTCTGGGCGGCTTTTTTGATGGTGAAATCTGGAGACTGGCGCGCAAAAGTGGTATAACAGATAATCCGTCGTACCCTGCCTGGAGCGCATATGGAAATCACCGAATCACGTCGTTTATACCAACAACTTGCTGCCGAGCTGAAAGATCGCATCGAGCAAGGTGTCTATCTTGTCGGTGATAAACTGCCTGCTGAACGCTTTATTGCTGATGAAAAAAGCGTGAGCCGCACGGTTGTGCGTGAAGCGATCATCATGCTGGAGGTTGAAGGCTATGTTGAAGTACGCAAAGGCTCCGGCATTCATGTGATTTCCAATCTGCCAAAACACTCTCCTGCACCAGATGAAAGTCTGGAATTTGCAAGCTACGGTCCTTTTGAGCTGCTCCAGGCTCGCCAGTTGATTGAAAGTAACATTGCAGAGTTCGCCGCCACGCAGGTCACCAAGCAAGACATCATGAAGCTGATGGAAATCCAGGAAAATGCGCGCAAGGAAAAATGTTTCCGCGATTCAGAATGGGATCTCCAGTTTCATGTTCAGGTTGCCCTGGCCACACAAAACACGGCACTTGCAGCAATCGTTGAAAAAATGTGGACTCAGCGCGTTCACAACCCTTACTGGAAGAAATTGCACGATCACATCGATTTACGCACCGTGGATAACTGGTGTGATGATCATGATCAGATCCTTAAAGCACTGATTCGCAAAGACCCGCATGCTGCAAAACTGGCGATGTGGCAGCATCTGGAAAACACCAAACTCATGCTGTTCAATGAAACCAGTGACGATTTCGAATTCAATGCTGACCGCTATCTTTTTGCTGATAATCCCGTTGTTCATCTCGATACGGTATCCAATCTGGCAAAATAGTTTTCCTTCCTGTCGGCAGGCGCTCTGGCGCGCCTTCTGACAGGTATGGGTAAGCAAAACATATATAGTGTCAGCCTTTGTAAATCCCCTCGCTCCCCTTCCATGCTTAAGCCAAAATCATCTCAACCCGCGCAAAATCTGTGACGCAGAACGTCGGGCTTTGTTACAATTAGATTCAATTTGTTTTCTTGTAAGTTAGTGCTTGCTTACCTTGCCATTAACAGGGAACAGTTTTGGCCACAACACATGTGTCCGCGAGCGACCATAATGAAATCACTACAATGTCGCCGTACTGTTTTTCCCGGATAACAGGCGTGACGTTAACCGATTTCCAGGAACACTGAATGGAACTTTTGACCCAACTACTGAATGCCTTATGGGCTCAGGACTTCGAAACGCTGGCCAATCCTTCCATGATTGGCATGCTCTATTTCGTCTTGTTTATGATCCTGTTTCTTGAAAACGGATTGCTCCCTGCAGCCTTCCTGCCAGGCGATAGCCTGCTGGTATTGGTTGGCGTGCTTTGTGCAAAAGGAGCGATGGCGTTTCCGCAAACCATTATTCTCTTAACTGTTGCCGCAAGCCTTGGCTGCTGGGTAAGTTATATTCAGGGTCGATGGCTTGGAAACACACGGATTGTGCAAAACTGGCTATCCCATCTTCCGGCACATTATCACCAACGTGCACATCATCTTTTCCATAAACACGGGCTTTCAGCGCTGCTGATTGGCCGCTTCATCGCTTTTGTACGCACATTACTGCCTACCATCGCTGGCCTGTCCGGACTCAACAGCGCACGCTTCCAGTTCTTTAACTGGATGAGCGGCCTGCTGTGGGTGCTGATTCTGACAACACTGGGCTACCTGCTGGGTAAAACCCCCGTCTTCCTCAAGTATGAAGACCAACTCATGTCTTGTCTGATGCTCTTGCCGGTTGTGTTACTGGTGTTTGGGCTTGCCGGATCGCTTTTCGTCTTGTGGAAGAAAAAGTACGGGAGCCGGGGCTAAGTATGGGAATGTCACGACTTTCTCTACGCCGTCTGTCATTTGCCATGGTTGCGCTGATGATTCTCAGCGCCATGGTTTTGGTCTGGACAGCCGTTCAGCACCAGGAGTCTACGCTGGCCATTCGCTCGGTGAATCAGGGCGCAAGCATGCCGGATGGTTTTTCTATCTGGCATCATCTGGATGCAAATGGGATCCGTTTTAAAAGTATTACGCCGCAGGATGATGTGTTGCTGATCAAGTTTGATTCCAGCGCACAAAGTGCCGCAGCAAAAGCCGTGCTCGACAGAACGCTGCCGCAGGGATACATCATTGCCCAACAAGACGACAATAGTCAGGCTGCCGCCTGGTTGTCGCGCTTGCGCGATACGTCGCATCGGTTTGGTTAATTTCCAGGATTCTGAATCTTTTCACTCACTTTGGTGATTACCCCGTTTACTTACTATGCTTAAGTACGCGGAGCACCTCTCATATGTTCTCCGCATGACTTTGGAAATTCGACACCTCTTCGGAAGTGTCGTACACAATGGAAGGTTCCAACAATGAAATACCGCATCGCTCTGGCTTTG
Source organism: Lelliottia sp. RWM.1 (assembly GCF_016859735.1). Lineage (NCBI taxonomy): Bacteria > Pseudomonadati > Pseudomonadota > Gammaproteobacteria > Enterobacterales > Enterobacteriaceae > Lelliottia > Lelliottia sp. RWM.1. Next base: position 122,432 of record NZ_WLVC01000002.1, read on the forward strand.
ACTCTTTTTTCGTTAAGCACCGCCTCTTTCGCATCCTCTCTGTGCATGGAGAAGGAGAAAGATATTCAGCGAGAAATCACTTATGCCGAAAAGCATAACAATCAGAACCGGATTAACGGTCTGAAAAAAGCGCTTAGCGAGGTGAAGGCCAACTGTTCAGACAGTGAATTACGGGCGAATCACCAGAAGAAAATTGCAGCTCAAAAGGCTGAGGTGACGGAACGTCGTCACGATCTTCAGGAAGCGAAAGAGAAAGGGGATGCGGATAAAATAACGAAACGCGAGAAGAAGCTGAAAGAGGCGCAAGAAGAACTGAATGCGCTGGAATCCCGCGATTATTGAGTTAACTGAAGTCCCACAGGAGAAAATCATGTCAAAAGATACTACGTCAGAAAACCTGCGCGCTGAGTTGAAATCCCTGGCGGATACCCTGGAAGAGGTGCTGAACTCCTCAAGCGATAAATCGAAAGAAGAGATCGGCAAACTGCGCAGCAAAGCCGAACAGGCACTGAAAGAGAGCCGTCATCGTCTGGGTGAAACCGGTGATGCGCTGGCGAAACAGACCCGTGAAGCCGCCGCGCGAGCAGACGAATACGTTCGTGATAATCCCTGGACCGGCGTAGGTATCGGTGCTGCCATTGGTGTGGTTCTTGGCGTGCTGCTCACGCGTCGTTGATTATGGACGATCCACGCCACGCAGAAGGGCCTGCAAAAAATATTCTCGGAATCGGACAGCGTATTTTAACCACGCTTGTCGGGATCGCTGAAACGCGGATCCGGCTGGCGGTGGTTGAACTGGAAGAGGAGAAAGCCAATCTCTTCCAGCTGCTGCTGATGCTGGGACTTACCCTGCTCTTTGCCGCTTTTGGCCTGATGAGCCTGTTGGTGTTAATCATCTGGGCTATCGATCCGCAGTATCGCCTTAACGCGATGATCGCCACCACGGCAGTACTGCTGCTGGGGGCACTCATTGGCGGTATCTGGACGATGCGCAAAGCACGCAGATCGACCCTGCTGCGCCACACCCGTCAGGAGCTGGCCACAGATCGTACATTGCTGGAGGACGATAAGTCGTGAGCAGCAAGACAGAGCGCCAGAAACAGAAAGCGTACCTGTTGAGCCAAATCCAGCAGCAACGGCTGGATTTAGCCGCCAGCCGTCGCGACTGGCTGGAGGTCACCCGCTCCTACGATCGGGGCTGGAATACGCTACTCAACATCCGTGCCTGGGCGCTGGTAGGCAGCAGCGTTGTCGCACTCTGTTCAGTGCGTCATCCCAGCAGGTTGATACGCTGGGCACGACGTGGCTTCGGCGTATGGAGCGCCTGGCGTCTGGTCAAATCAACCCTGCGCCAGCAGCAGTTACGTTCCTGAGTCCCCAGCCGTTGTCGGGTAACATGACGCTTATCCGGCAACGTTTCTCTTCCCTCCTTACTCAATATCTTTGAAGAAGATTGACAGTTTTCCTTGCTAACAATTGTCATTCGTCACGTTTATTATCCTCTCCATCGACAGCAAACACGCGGTATCTACCCGGATTTGCACACAAATAAAGATCAGCCGCCCATGTGGTTCTCTGGAGAGTAAAATGAAAAAATTAGAAGATGTTGGTGTACTGGTAGCGCGTATTCTGATGCCAATTCTGTTTATCACTGCAGGTTGGGGCAAAATCACCGGTTATGCGGGTACTCAGCAGTACATGGAAGCAATGGGCGTCCCAGGGTTCCTGTTACCACTGACCATCCTGCTTGAGTTCGGCGGCGGCCTGGCGGTTCTGTTTGGTTTCCTGACCCGTACCACCGCGCTGTTTACTGCCGGCTTCACGCTGCTGACCGCATTTATCTTCCACAGTAACTTTGCGGAAGGCATGAACTCCCTGATGTTCATGAAAAACCTGACTATCGCTGGCGGTTTCCTGCTGTTGGCTATCACAGGCCCTGGCGCATACAGCATCGACCGTGTACTGAATAAAAAGTGGTAAGCACGCTATACTAGATTGACCACAAAGCGAGGAGATATCTCCTCGCTTTTGCTATCTGAGGGAGACAAAAATGGGACAACTTGTTGATGGCGTCTGGCAGGACATCTGGTATGACACCAAATCCACCGGAGGACGATTCAAGCGTTCTGTGTCGGCCTTCCGTAACTGGCTCACCGCTGATGGTGCTCCCGGCCCTTCTGGCGAGGGTGGCTTTGCGGCCGAAAAAGAGAGATATCACCTCTATGTCTCACTGGCCTGTCCGTGGGCGCATCGCACGCTGATTGTACGTAAGCTCAAAGGCCTTGAATCGCTGATCCCGGTTTCAGTTGTTAACCCGCTGATGCTGGAAAATGGCTGGACCTTTGATAGCGATTTCCCGGCGGCAACCGGGGATGATCTCTACCATTACGAATTCCTCTACCAACTCTATCTGCGCGCTGACCCGCACTACACCGGACGCGTGACCGTGCCTGTGTTGTGGGATAAGAAAAACCAGACCATCGTCAGCAATGAATCTGCCGAAATTATCCGCATGTTCAATACCGCATTTGACGCACATGGCGCGCGGGCCGGAGATTACTACCCAACAGAATTGCGCGATAAGATTGATGAGCTGAACAGCTGGATTTATGACAATGTGAATAACGGCGTCTATAAAGCCGGGTTCGCCACCAGCCAGGAAGCCTATGATGATGCCGTTACGAAGGTGTTCGAATCGCTGGCGCGTCTGGAACAGATCCTGGGGCAACACCGTTATCTGGCAGGCGACCGCCTGACAGAAGCCGATATTCGCCTGTGGACCACGCTGGTTCGTTTCGATCCCGTGTATGTCACCCATTTTAAATGCGACAAACACCGTATTAGCGATTACCCCAACCTGTACGGCTTCCTGCGCGATCTTTACCAAATGCCAGGGATTGCCGAAACGGTCAATTTTGACCACATCCGCACTCACTATTTCCGCAGCCATAAAACCATTAATCCAACGGGCATTATCTCCATTGGCCCGTGGCAAGATCTGGATGAACCACACGGCCGCGACGTCCGTTTCGGATAAATATTCAGGGCATCTATGGATGCCCTTTTTTAATTCACAATCTGCGTCTATCCTTACCTCGATCGCTTAGAAAACAAGTGATTGACTGATTATCGAGGCAAGGAAAATGGACTGGTATCTAAAAGTACTGCGCAATTACGTTGGATTCGGTGGTCGTGCCCGCCGCAAAGAGTACTGGATGTTTGTTCTGGTGAACTTCATCCTCATCGTCGTGCTGGGCGTGGTTGATAAAATTCTCGGCTGGGAGCGTGCGGGCGGTGAAGGGATCCTCACCACGGTTTATGGCCTGTTGATACTGCTGCCATCATGGGCAGTGCTGTTTCGTCGACTCCACGATACCGACCGTTCGGCGTGGTGGTTACTGCTGGTGTTGATCCCGGTTATTGGCTGGATCATCATTTTGATCTTTAACTGCCAGAGCGGAACACCTGGTGAAAACCGCTTCGGTCCCGATCCTAAACTCAATACATAATGTATTGCCCGGCAGCGCGTCGCTTGCCGGGCCTGCTCAACTACTTATTGTGATTGGCAAATAGCTTAGGTATTTCACGCAGACACCAGGATTTAGCTTCTCCCATGCTGTCACGCCGCCACGCCATAATGATATCCACCTCGCTGGTATACTCCGGGCTGACCACGCGTAAACGCCCTTCAGCGATATCTTTCTCCACAAACGGATAAGGCATCGTCGCCATTCCCAGCCCCGCCAGCAGAGCCTGACGCTTATCTTCCAGTGATGTCACGGTAAGACGCGGCTGCTTATCCAGTAATTGTACGGTGAGTACCGGACGTTCACGGGCGGTATCCGCGACGGCCACACCGCGATACTTCACGCGGGTAACCTCGGACAGCGGTTCAGGTTCCTGATGAATGGGGTGATCTGGCGCTGCAACGTAGACGTTCATAACGCTGTAGAGTTTGCGGGAGTTGATCTCTGACGAGGAACGGAAATGCATATCCGGAGCGATGACAATGTCTGCCCTGCCCGTTTCCAGTCGCTCCCACGCCCCGGCCAGCACTTCCGTAATGATCGACAGTTGGGTATTGGCTTTATCGGCCAATCGCCCCACGAGCGGGAACAGGGCCGTCGTCGGGACTAATGCCTCAGTGACCAGCGTCAGGTGTGTTTCCCAGCCACGCGCCAGTGCCTCGGCATCGGTCGTCAGCTTGTCAGCCGCTTCCAGCAAAACGCGCCCACGCTCCAGCAGCATACGTCCCACGTTGGTGAATTTTGTTCGATGACCTGAACGGTCGAACAGCACCACGTCCAGCTCTTCTTCCAGCTTCTGCATCGTGTAGCTCAGCGCAGACGGAACACGCCCCAATTCATCTGCCGCAGCGGCAAAGCTGCCACGCCTGTCAATTGCGTCCATCACACGCAGTGCTTCAAGCGTCAATGCTCTCTCTTTAGCCATCTCGTTCTCATTCAGGAAATTTGAACATACCGGGCAGAATATCTGGCTAACAATGAAGCGTCCATACCTTTACCATTGTTTTAGTGTAAAGAGAGGTCAAGTTTTATGATTACGACAAGAACAGCTAAACAGTGCGGACAAGCCGATTTCGGTTGGCTGCAGGCCCGCTACACCTTTTCCTTTGGACACTACTTTGACCCAAAACTCCTCGGTTACGCCTCACTGCGTGTATTGAACCAGGAAGTGCTCGCCCCTGGCAGCGCCTTCCAGCCGCGTACGTACCCGAAGGTAGATATCCTGAATCTGATACTGGAAGGTGAAGCAGAATATCGCGATAGCGAGGGCAATCATGTCCAGGCGAAGGCGGGTGAAGCGTTGCTGATTTCAACGCAGCCCGGCATTAGCTACAGCGAGCATAACCTCAGCAAAGAGAAGACGCTGACGCGCATGCAACTGTGGCTGGATGCCTGTCCGGAGCGGGAAAACCCGCTGGTACAGAAAATAAATCTGAGCGGCAATAAACAGCAGTTAATTGCAACGCCGGATGGCAGCAACGGTAGCCTGCAACTCCGCCAGCAGGTGTGGCTGCACCATATCGAGCTTAAAAAGGGAGAGCAGGCGAGCTTCCAGCTTCACGGCCCGCGCGCCTATTTGCAGTCGATTCACGGAACGGTTCACGCGCTGACGCATACGGAAGAGAAAGAAGCGCTCACCTGCGGTGACGGTGCGTTTATCCGCGATGAAGCGAATATTACGCTGGTTGCCGATACGCCGCTGCGCGCGCTGTTGATTGATTTGCCTGTGTAACGAAAGGCTCCTCACCCCGCCCCCTTCAGGAGAGTGGGGTGAGGAGAACATCGTTAAACCTTGCTCGCCATAATCTCAATGATCTGTTTGTCCGTAGCCTGCATCGATCGACACGCCAGCGAACAAAGGTTGGCGATGGACTGTTCTACATCGCCCGCCACAATCCCTTCATTTCCTGTAACAGCAGAATCATCCAACGCCATCATCACCGCTTTCCAGGCACTACCAACGCTGGTTGAGACTTTCATGGCACAACTGTTAGACGCGCCATCACAGATCATACCGCTGACATCACCGATCATGCTGCTGATGGCCATCGCTATCGTCTTATAGCGTCCGTCCATTAGCCAGGCCATTCCAGCCGCCGCCCCCATTGCTGCTGTGGTTGCTGCACACAATGCCGACAAACGCGGAAGCTGGTAATGGATATAGATAGCCGTCAGATGTGAGAGCATCAGCGCCCGCGCCAGCTTTTCATCATCTGCCTGAACATGCTCAGCAACTACCACTACAGGCATTGTCGCCGTAATCCCCTGATTGCCGGACCCAGAATTACTCATGGCTGGCAAGGTCGCCCCTCCCATACGGGCGTCCGAGGCCGCACTGGTGCGAATAACAATGTCTGAGCCTAAATCCTGCGCTATCCATCCGCGCACGCGCTGCTTGTTAAGCGTCGCTCCGATGTGTAACCCCCAGCGACCCGTTAACCCTTCACGGGATAGCGCATCGTTCAGATGCCCCGCCTCCAGGATAAAACGAATCGCATCGAACGGAACCTGCTCCACAAATTCCAGGATCTGCAAAAGCGTGGTGCAAGAGAGTATCGCCAGCGGATCGTTACAGGTATTTTGCTGCCGCTCATCAAGGGTAAAACGGATTTCGCCTTGACTGACGATCTGCACAACTCTCGTGTGCCCCCCCGCAATGGTGACGCTGGCTGATGCATCACCAGCATAAACACAGGCCCGCGAATAGAGGATCTCATCACAGGGCTCCTGCAATTTCACCTGAACCTGACCCGCATCCAACAAGGCTTTGGCACGACCCCGAGCATCTGCTGAGACACCTTTTAACACCTCCAGCCCCCCCTGCGCGTTGCCGCCAATTGCCCCCAGCGCTGCCGCAATAGGCAGCCCGACCATCCCGGTCCCTGGCACAGTGACACCCAAGCCGTTCTTCATCAGGTTGGGCGACACCCACGCGTCAATCCGGGTTATCTCGCCACTCAACTGCCCAGCCGCAATTGCACAAGCCAGCGCCAGAGAGACAGGCTCTGTACATCCCAGGGCAGGTTTAACCTCTTCCTGCACCGCTTGAATAAAATGGTTCCATAAAGGATTAGTTTGCTCAGACATCGTTATGACCTTAATTGCGCCTCAGGAGAAGGCGAGGAAAGGAGAAACACAAAGCAGCAGCCCGGTGATGATAATAATCACCAGTGACACGCCTTTATATTTGTGAAGTGCCGGGACTTTGTAGACCAGCCATGCCGGAATTAAGCAACCCACCATCCCGAAAATTGGGCTGCAAATAGAGGTAAAGCTCAGTACCGGGGCATTTAATACAATGGCGCTCCAGGCAAGCAAAATAGCGAAGACCATGATGCCACGCTGCACCGCGCGTTCACTGATCTTCTCGGCCGGGAGTTTGCGTCGCAGGATATTCATGACGATGCCCTGCGTCGCCTCGCGAAAGCCCAAATACACACCAAAGAATGCTGTCATCACGGCAAAAATATTCAGGATCACGCTGACGATTTTGACCCAGCCCGCACCATCACCACTGATAAACTGCGCCGCAATGGCCAGAGCAGATATATTTTGTTCATAGGCTTTAACGGCTTCATCGTGCCCCATTGCCAGAGTGAAGGAGACCGCATAGAAAAAGACTGTCACAAACAGAATGCCAAACGCAATATTCATTGCCCGTAACGCTTTATGGCGCGCCACTTCAACGGACTTTTCTCTTGAACGATAAGAAATAACCATCGGGCTTAACGTCTGAATAAAGAGAATTGAGGTTAAGGTAAATGGCAGCGTAATAATGGCATTTTTAATCAGCAATCCCATCGGCGGCAGCATACCTGCATGACTCAACTGCCAGAGACCGATCATCGATAACCCCAACGCTGCCACGACAAGCAACTTGGTCAGAACCATCAGGCTTGAGACTTTAAACAGCAACTTTTCACCGCGTGATGAAATTGCCACCAGAATACAAATCAGAAATAAGCCATAGAAAGGATTCTCAGATAACAAACTGTCTGTGACGCCAAAGGTATGCAAATACGAAGCGCTATCGTTGGTGATGGCCGTGGAATAGACAAACATCCAGATAACCAGCATCACAAAATAGAGCACGCCGAGTAAGATGCCCCAGTTTTTACCCAGATACCCGCTGATCACACTTGGGTAGTCTTTGCACTCCGGTGATTCCGCAAGCGTATTAATAAACAGGCGCTGGAAAAGGTACATCGCCGGGTAACCAATAATTGAGGAGAGCAGAAATACCCACAACCCCATCAGACCAACCTGCACAGGAAGAAAAACGATCCCCGCACCAATGGCCATACCAATACTCATAATGACCCAGCCGGTATCGGTACTGTCGAATTTAATTGCCTCTTGCCATTCGCTTTCACTCATTCCAGCCCGTCTTGCCGCGGGGGAATCATTCACAATCACGCTGCTATTTGTTGCCGTATCCATTAGGCACTCGCTTATTTTGTAGGGTAAACAGTTATTTTTATGGGTATCCGCTCACCAGCGATAATGAGTCAGGTTGTTGCAGGTATTTGTTATTTGAATGGAAAGATCATACCGGGGGAGTGAGAGAAAAAAGTCACATAATTAATGTGGAATTATCGAAAGAGAAGAAAAAAATACTCCAAAATCAATTCATGTAGAAAATATTTTCCAACAGTGACGGCGTTCAAAGAAATAAAAAGCCCGCGACACGCGCGGGCTGAAGTTCAGTTAGCCAACGCATTCGCCATGTCAGTTTTGACCTGCTTACGCTGTTCCGGTGTGAGCACCTGGCTGACATCAAAATAGTATTTCACGCGGTAATAGCGGGTTTGTTCTTCAATTTTGCTAAAGGCGGCAAGCTGACTTTTTACTGTGTTTTCATCCCACTTCCCAGCCTGGAACATGTTAATTAATGCCCCATCTTTAACGCCGGTCATGGGGATCTTACTGACGTTTGGTTCCAGTTGCTGATGCAGATCGTCGATCTTCTTAACTTGCTCATGACTCAGCTTCAGGTGTTGCACTAGCGGGTCCTGAGCCGGAGAAGGAGCGGCTTCAACGTCTGCTGCCTGAGCGGTAACACTAAAGCCAACCAGTGAGGCAGCGAACAGAGCAATACGGGTCATTTTCATCATCTTATTGTCCTTAAATACTGTTTCAGGAGAAAACAGGTACATTGTTTTTCAAGACCGGATGACGGGGTGTGAATAATTATATAAACAAATTTGTATGTTCAGCGGGTAAAAAAAAGCCCCCTTGTCGTAAGGGGGCGTGGGGAAAGTGTCGACTTACAGGGCCTGCGTGAAGGTTCGGGAAATCACATCCTGCTGCTGCTCACGGGTGAGCGCATTAAAACGTACCGCGTAGCCCGAAACGCGGATGGTCAGGTTAGGATAATTTTCTGGATGTTCAATCGCATCCATCAACATTTCCCGGTTCATCACGTTAACGTTCAGATGCTGCCCACCCTCAATATTCGCTTCATGGTGGAAATAGCCATCCAGCAAACCGACAAGGTTGGTTTTGCGCACCATCTCGTCTTTACCCAGCGCCTGCGGCACAATTGAGAAGGTGTAGGAAATACCATCCTTCGCGTAGGTAAACGGCAGCTTGGCAACCGACGTTAACGATGCCACAGCCCCTTTGCGATCGCGCCCGTGCATCGGGTTGGCCCCTGGCGCAAATGGCGTTCCGCCGCGACGTCCATCAGGCGTGTTACCGGTTTTCTGGCCATACACCACATTTGAAGTAATCGTCAGAATCGACTGAGTCGGCACAGCGTTACGATAGGTTGGCAACGCCTGAATTTTCTTCATAAAGCGCTCAACCAGGTCGCAGGCAATACTGTCCACACGGTCATCGTTGTTGCCGTATTGTGGATAATCACCCTCAATCACAAAATCGACCGCCAGACCATTATGGTCACGCACTGGTTTCACCGTGGCATATTTGATAGCAGACAAGGAATCCGCCGCAACCGACAGCCCGGCGATCCCACAGGCCATAGTACGATAGACATCCCTGTCGTGCAGCGCCATCAGTGAGGCTTCATAGCTATATTTGTCATGCATATAGTGGATGAGGTTCAGCGCACTGATGTACTGTACCGCCAGCCAGTCCATGAAGTGATCCAGGCTCGCCATCACGGTGTCGTAATCCAGCACATCGTCCAGCAACGGTTCCGTTTTTGGGCCCACCTGAATTTTCAGCTTCTCATCGACGCCACCATTGATTGCATACAGCAGCGTTTTTGCAAGATTGGCGCGGGCGCCAAAGAACTGCATCTGCTTGCCAATGATCATCGGGCTGACGCAGCAGGCGATAGCATAGTCGTCACTGTCAAAATCAACGCGCATCAGATCGTCGTTTTCATATTGCAGGGACGAGGTAATGATCGATACCTGAGCGGCATATTTTTTGAACGCGATCGGTAAATCTTCCGACCAGAGGATCGTCAAATTAGGCTCCGGTGCAGGCCCCATGGTATCCAGCGTATGCAGATAACGGAAACTGTTCTTCGTCACCAGCGTGCGTCCATCCAGCCCCATCCCGCCGATCACTTCCGTCGCCCAGATAGGATCGCCAGAGAAAAGCGTGTCAAACTCCGGAGTACGCAGGAAACGCACCATCCGGATCTTCATGATGAAGTGGTCGATCAACTACTGAGCCTGGATCTCATTTAGGCGTCCTGCCTGCATGTCACGTTCAATATAGACATCAAGGAACGTCGCCGTCCGCCCCAGCGACATTGCCCCGCCGTTCTGCGATTTAACCGCCGCCAGATAGGCAAAATAGACCCACTGTACCGCCTCCTGGGCATTCATCGCCGGACGGGAAATATCGCAACCGTACTTCGCGGCCATCTGCTGGATTTGCAGCAAGGCACGTTTATGCTCTGCCAGCTCTTCACGCAAACGGATCGTGCCCTCCAGATCGTCCCCCCGCTCCATCTTCGGTTGCAGGTCGGCAAACTGCAATTCGCGCTCGCGCACCAGATAGCTGATGCCGTACAACGCCACCCGGCGATAATCGCCAATGATGCGCCCGCGCCCATAGCCGTCTGGCAGACCTGTCAGTACACCAGATTTACGGCAGCGCATCATTTCAGGGGAGTAGACGTCGAACACCCCCTGATTGTGTGTTTTCCGCAGGTCGGTAAACAGGTATTCAAACTGCGGATCCATTTCGCGGCCATAGGCTTCGAAAGAGCTGCGGATCATATTGATCCCGCCATACGGATGCAACGCACGCTTGAGCGGTTTATCGGTTTGCAGACCAACAATGGTCTCAAGATCCTGATCGATATAGCCTGGGCCATGAGCCGTAATGGTTGTCGCAATATTGGTGTCAAAATCCACCGGAGCATGAGTGGCATTCTCCTGGCGGATGCCAACCATCACCTTTTGCCACAGCGCCGTCGTTGCAGGCGTCGCCTGCGCGAGGAAAGCTTCATCGCCTTCATAAGGGGTGTAGTTATGCTGAATAAAATCGCGCACGTTAACGGCGTCTTTCCATTCTTCACCGCGAAACCCGGCCCATGCGTCGCTGTAGGGTGCAACGCTCGTATCGATTGTCACTTTCATGTCATTCTCGCTTTATCAGGCATAAGCCGCAGCCAGAGAAACCTTCCCAAGACGGAGGGCATCCAGCGCGATCATTTTTTCTTCGTTGGTTGGGATCACCGCGCAGGCTACGCGGGATGCATCAGTGGTAATCACCCGTTCTCCGGCGCTACCCGGTAAGGCATTTTTCGCCTCATCCAGCGTGATCCCAAAGACCTTCAGATGCTCTGCGACCAGACCGCGGATCAGTTTTGAGTTTTCACCAATCCCACCGGTAAAGACCACACCATCCAGGCGGTGCAGTGAAGCCGCATGTCCCGCAATATGGCGCGCGATACGGTGGACAAAGGTGCTTATCGCCAGTTGGGCGCGCTGATGCCCCTCGTGCCAGGCCTTTTCCAGCGTGCGCAGATCCGATGACAACCCGGAAATCCCAAGCAAGCCGGACTCTTTATTCACCACACGCTCTAGATCGTCGAACGACTGACCCGTCTGCTGAGCAATCCAGGACATCGCGCCAAAGTCGACATCACCGCAGCGCGTTCCCATCACCAGCCCTTCCAGCGGCGTCATCCCCATCGAAGTGTCCACGCTTTTACCGTTTCGCACCGCACAGACAGATGCCCCATTACCAAGGTGGGCGATGACCAGCCCGCTGTCGTCAGGGGATAACACCAGTAGCGCCTGCGCCTGCAGGGCAACATAGCGGTGCGATGTGCCGTGGAAGCCGTAACGACGCACACCAAGCTCTTCGAAATAGCGGTACGGTAAGCCGTACAGATAAGCCTCTGGCGACAGCGTCTGGTGGAAGCTGGTGTCAAACACCGCCACCTGCTGCACGCCAGGGAACAGTTGCTGCGCCGCCTCCACGCCGCTTAAGTTGGCGTAGTTGTGCAACGGAGCAAGAGGGGAAACCTGGCGAATCTGTTCGATAACGCGTTCCGTAATCAGGGTCGACTCGCTGAAGAGTTCGCCACCGTGAGCAATACGATGGCCGATTAAGGCTACGCTGCTCATCAGATTACGCTTCTCCAGCTCCAGGGCGATGGCTGCCAACGCCCCTTCATAGTCGTGGTGAGCCAGTCTCGCTGGCTCTCCCCCATTCACGGATATAAAGGCATTTTCAGTGTTGATACCGTCCGCAATGCCCGCCACCAGGGCATCACAGTTGGTGGCATCGAGTACCGAAAACTTAACAGAGGAAGATCCGCAGTTAATAACCAGTACAACCGGAAACTCAATCATGGTTTTACTCCGCTCATCCTGAGCAATGATTTAAAACAGTTTGTAGACGATATTCAGAATGGTCAGCAGACCAATCGCAGTCACGAAGATGTTCTCGGGTCTGCCTTTGAATTTCGCCAGCGCAGGCGTCTTGCGGATGGCATACATCGGCAGCAGACACAGCAGAGAAGCGATAATCGGCGCCCCCATGGCTTCGATAAGGTCAAGAATGTTCGGGTTGGCGTACGCCACAACCCAGGTTGATCCCATGATGAAAATCATGCTGATGGTGTTCAGCTTGCCGATGGAAACCTTGTTCTTGTCACCTTTGTAGCCAAACTTCAGCACCAGACCGTTCAACCCTTCCAGCGTGCCCAGATAGTGACCAAAGAAGGATTTGAAAATGGCAACCAGTGCAATGATGGATGCACCGTATTCCAGTACCGTGGCAAATGTCGATTTCGTTCCTGAGAGCGATGCAAAATGGTTTGCCAGATAGGAGAGCACTGGAATGTTTTGTGCTTTGGCTTCCGCCATGTTTTGCGGAGAAAGCGTGAACAGGCAGCTAAAGGCAAAGAACATCACAACCGCGACCATCAGCATGCTGGCACGACCGATGATTTTGGAACATTTCTGCTCGGTGTACTCTTTACCGAATTCTGGTTCGTACTCTTCACGTTTCGACACCACAAACGAGGAGACGATAGGCGAGAAGTTAAAGGAGAAGACCATGATGGAAATCCCCAGCCAGACGGTCACCAGAATGCCATCATGTCCGGTAAAGGAGAGATCGCTTAGACTGACCTGGTCGATAACTGCCGAGTTCCAGTAAGGGATCAGCGACAGCGAAATCAGCACCAGGCTGGCGATGAATGGAAACACCAGGAAGCTCATGACTTTCACCATCAGGTCTTTACCAAACCAGATAACAAAAGCCATCAGCAGCAGCAGGAACAGCGCCACAAAACCACGGTTCAGAGCAGGTAACTGAAGCTGATTTTCCCAGAAAGTCATAAAGGTGTTGGTAATGGTGACACCGTAAATCCACAACAACGGACAAATCGCAAAAAAGTAGAGGAAGGTAATGACCACGCCGCCAGTCTTGCCGAAATGTTCTTCAACCGTCTCAGTGATGTTGCCGGACACATTGCTCCCGGACAGGCACAAACGCGCCAGCGCGCGGTGGCAGTAAAAAGCGATCGGGAATGCCAGAACCAGCATCAACAGGATAGGGATCAGACCACCAAAACCTGCGCGAATCGGGAAGAACAATACGCCTGCACCGATGGCTGTACCAAACAGCCCTAACGTCCAGGTGGTATCTGATTTGCGCCAGGAGGATGTTTTTGTCTGGCCAACGATAATGCTTTCAGTGTTGCTCATAGGTCATCCTTTATGCGTCAACGAAGCCGGTAATTTGAGAAACGCGGGAGAGGTCGATATTGCCGCCGGAAATAATGCTCACCGTTTTACGCCCCTGAATATAATGGTCCAGCTTGCCGCTTAATAACGCAGCGCATGCCAGTGCTCCAGCCCCTTCGGTCACCACTTTATTTCGCTGAATGAGTGCAATCATGCTGTTACGAATTTCATCTTCACTAACCAGAACAATGTCATCGACTAATTCGCGCACAATCTGGAACGTTAAATTACCTGGGCGAGAAACATCACAACCATCAGCTAATGTCCCCGTAACACGGTGATTCATTATTTCGCCAGCATAATAAGATGCCGCCATGCCATGAACATTTTCGGACTGCACTCCGATAATATTAATGGTTGGGTTAATGGATTTAATTGCCGTGGCAATACCGGCTATTAACCCGCCACCACCGATGGGCACAATCACATTATCAACGTCATACAGATCTTCCAGAATTTCCAGACCGATCGTACCTTGCCCAGCGATTACTTTTGCATCGTCGTAAGGCGGGATAAAAATGCGGCCTTCCATCTCAACGATTTCACTCACTTTAGCGATCGTATCGTTAAAGTTCTCACCATGCAGTACCACTTCCGCAGAATAGTCACGCGTTGCCGCCACTTTCGATTTTGGCGCGCCCATTGGCATCACCACTTTGCCATCAATACCCAGCATGGCGCAGGAGAGCGAGACACCCTGAGCATGGTTACCCGCAGAGCACGCGACAACACCTTTGCGTTTTTCGGCCTCGGTCAGCGAACTTAATTTATTAAATGCACCACGAATTTTAAAAGAACCCGTGCGCTGCATATTCTCAAACTTAAGGTATATTTCACCTTTACAACGCTCGCTCAGATAGTTGGATCGCGGCATACCCGTTTTATAAATTTTACCTTCCAGTCGTTTACGTGCAGCCTGTATTTCTTCAATCGTCACCGGGAGATCGTAAGTAATATGCATAATATCCTCGTTATAATAATTCATTGTCTTCAGGCAAAGTCAGGGTGTCAGAGCATTAATAAAACAAGCTCTGGGTGTTTTTTAAAAATAGTTACTGCAATAAGGTTGTTAATTAATCATCGTCGTCTTTCACTGTCCTGTGAAGAATATTGCTTAGCCAGCTCAACTAATACTGAAGCCGATTTTTTAATTCTGTAATTTTTTGACCACACGGCAGCGTAGCGCGCGACAGGTAATTCATCTTCCACAGGTAATACAATAAACTGGTCAGAACCGAACGGCGCAATCATGTCACGAGGAATAACCGTGAGATAATCGGCATTCAGAACAAGGTTATAGATGGTAACAACGGAATCAGTCTGGACGATATTTTCGATATTGATGTGATTATTCTGAAGGGTGGTTAACAGCTCTTTGTAATAGCCCATATCGGTTTGCGGCATCACCCACTGCTCATGCGTGAGCGATGCCAGGGTTGTCGAACCGGTGCACGTTCGTGACTTGCTGGCCACCAGCACAAACTCGGATTCGAACAGAGGCTCTACGTGCAGATCCTGGAGCAGCATTTCATCGCTCAGCGTGCCGATAGCAAAATCCAGCCGCCCATCACGGATGGCGGGCAGGAACGACGAGAGTTGGGCCTCAAACATAGAAACACGCGCTTTTGGGAACACTTCCTTGAATTTCTTGATCATACTGGAGAGGAACGTGAAGCCAATCAGCGACGGGTAGCCAAATGAGACATCCATGACGGTACTGAAACTGAGGCTGTTAATTTCGCTCACCATATTTTTCATTTCGCGGGTGATCGACTCTGAATACGAGAGCAGAACCTGGCCTGCAGCGGTGAGTTTTACGCCGGTGTTTTTGCGAACCATGACTTCAACGCCGAAGTAGGACTCAATATCGCTAATAATTTTGCTGACGGCTGGTTGCGTCAGACCCAGTTGTCTTGCAGCAGAACCTATGGAGCCACTTTTAATGACTTCCTGAAATACCACGAGGTGCTGTGTTTTCGGTAGAATAATAGTGTTCATAATATTCTGCGCTTATTTCCCTATGACGGAGAGGATTCTACTCAATATTGTCTTAGGGGGTATGTGCTGTTACTCACAATTTATCTTTTCGCACGATCACTGGCCTCATCAAAATCATATTAATTTCATTTAATTTCAATGCGTTAAATGAAACAAAACATACTGTTTGGCTGATATTGATCAACAAAAAACGCAGTAATAAATTTATTTTATGGCGATAACCATGGTGATTCTCTGTTATTTAAAAATATCAATAAAGACTATCTTTCAGGCAATTAAAGGCTAATAAATAGTCATTATCCACATTAAACATTTTTGTAATTTATCAAATAAGTCGATAATAATTTCTCAGGCAGGATAGAAAGGGCGGCATATATCACACATTCACATGACAAATGTTTTTAGTTTCAATATCTGTTTATCAAATATGAAAATTATCAGCACCATTAACACAACAACATTAACATACTAACAACACTGGAAAATGGTCATTTTTTAGCGTGTAATTTTGCGATTGCGATCACCCATGGAGGATGATTTAACCAGGAGAAAGTAAAACAGTGAAATGTGCTTACTGTCGCAAAATTGAGAATTGATTTCATTTGCCGCGACAGCGACACCAGACCAACTGACAAAATCGGTAAGCACAAAAGCAAAAACCCCGCCGAAGCGGGGTTTTTTAAGAAGGTGAAGCTGACCGATAAGCCGGGTTCTGTCGTGGACAGTCATTCATCTAGGCCAGCAATCGCTCACTGGCTCAAGCAGCCTACCCGGGTTCAGTACGGGCCGTACCTTATGAACCCCTATTTGGCCTTGCTCCGGGTGGAGTTTACCGTGCCACGGACTGTTGCCAGCCGCGCGGTGCGCTCTTACCGCACCCTTTCACCCTTACCTGATCCCACTTGCGTGGGCCATCGGCGGTTTGCTCTCTGTTGCACTGGTCGTGGGTTTCCCCCCCAGGCGTTACCTGGCACCCTGCCCTATGGAGCCCGGACTTTCCTCCCCTCCGCCCGTCTCCCCCGAAGAGGACGACGACGAAGCGGCGACTGTCTGGTCAGCTTCGGCGCGCAGTATAGTGGGTTTACGCGCCGCTGTCACCCTTGCGTACGCATCCCCATCTGTAAAGTGGCGGCGATATTGCGCGACGCGCGATAAATATTGTCAAACGCTCCCCGGAACGCCTCTTCCAGTGAGCCAATGCTGGTCAACACGCTGAATACGGCATCAATACCATACTGATGCACCACCCCCACATCATTGGTCAGGCTTCCGGCAATACCGATCACCGGTTTATGGTATTTCTTCGCAACATTTGCCACCCCGACAGGCACTTTGCCGTGGATACTCTGGCTATCGAGACGCCCTTCTCCCGTCAGCACCCAGGTGCAGTCATGGATATGTTCTTCCAGGTTGAGCGCCTGCGTCACAATCTCTATGCCACTCCGTAATTCCGCGCCGAGGAATGCCATTAATGCCGCCCCC
Source organism: Lelliottia sp. RWM.1 (assembly GCF_016859735.1). NCBI lineage: Bacteria > Pseudomonadati > Pseudomonadota > Gammaproteobacteria > Enterobacterales > Enterobacteriaceae > Lelliottia > Lelliottia sp. RWM.1. The sequence goes on from NZ_WLVC01000002.1 coordinate 139,626, forward strand.
ATTCCTCCTGCCGCTCCTGCACCCGGCACATTCTTCACATCAATGCGCAGTGCGGATTTAATCACGTCGGCATAGTGGCTGAGGTTAGCATCCAGTTCGAGGATCATTCCCTCATCAGCTCCTTTCTGCGGGCCAAAGATACGGGACGCACCTTTATCTCCCACCAGCGGATTGGTGACATCGCATGCCACGCGGATAGTGCAGGCCTTCAGCCGGGGATCAAGCCCTGACACATCAATGCTGTTGAGTGTCATCAAACTACCACCACCGTAACCGATCGCTTTACCATTGGCATCGCACAGCTTTGCCCCCAGAGCCTGCATCATCCCCGCGCCACCATCGTTGGTCGAACTGCCGCCAATACCGATAATGATATTACGGGCTCCTTTATCCAGCGCACTGAGGATCAGTTCCCCGGTCCCGCGTGAGGTGGTGACCAGAGGATTTCGCTGTGCAGGCGGGACAAGCGCCAGACCGCTGGCCGCAGCCATTTCGATAAACGCAGTCAGTCCATCACCTGACATTCCCCAGCAGGCGTTAACCTTCTCGCCCAGAGGCCCGGTGACAACGGCATGCTGCTCTGTCCCGTGGGTCGCGGCAATCATCGCTTCGACTGTACCTTCTCCGCCATCGGCAACAGGAACAGAAACATAAAGTGCATCGGGGAAGATTTCCCGAAATCCTTTTTCTATCGCCTGAGCTACCTCGGTGGCAGAAAGGCTTTCTTTATAAGAGTCTGGAGCGATTACGATTTTCATAGTTGTAGCCTGTTACTGCACTCGGCAAAAACACCGGGCGCGTTCCCGCGCCCGTCTTTATTAGCGAGAGATTTCTACCTTCGCCAGTTTTTCGTAGTAGCACGCAATGGCACTGTGGTCCGCCGTTCCCAGCCCCTCCGCGCGCAGCGCCTGCATCATCTCCATCACGGCTGCGGTCAGCGGCAACTGCGCGCCCACGCCGTGAGAGGTATCCAGCGCATTCGCCAGATCCTTGATATGCAGATCAATACGGAAGCCTGGTTTAAAGTTACGATCCATCACCATCGGCGCTTTCGCATCCAGTACCGTGCTACCTGCCAGACCACCACGAATCGCCTGATAAACCAGGTCCGGGTTTACACCGGCTTTGGTGGCCAGCGTCAGCGCTTCGGACATCGCCGCAATGTTCAGGGCGACAATCACCTGGTTCGCCAGTTTGGTGACATTACCCGCACCAATATCGCCGGTGTGTACCACGGAGCCCGCCATCGCTTTCAGCAGATCGTAGTATTTGTCGAAAATCGCTTTGTCGCCGCCGACCATGACAGAGAGCGTACCGTCGATCGCTTTTGGCTCACCGCCGCTGACCGGCGCGTCCAGCATATCGACACCTTTTACTTTCAGCGCATCGCTGATTTCACGGCTTGCCAGTGGGGCGATAGAACTCATATCAATCACCACCAGACCCGGCTTCGCCCCCTCAATAATGCCGTTTTCACCCAGCGCCACGTCTTTCACATGCGGGGAGTTTGGCAGCATGGTGATGATCACATCACACTGTTCAGCAATGGCTTTTGCGGTGGTCGCCGTTTCTGCGCCAGCAGCAATGACTTCCGCGACAGCCTCTGGGTTACGGTCAGAAACCACCAGTGAGTAACCGGCTTTAATGAGATTTTTACTCATTGGTTTACCCATGATACCCAGGCCAATAAAACCAACTTTCAGTGTCATAATTGCGTCTCTCTCTTTCTCAGTGGTGATTATTTCTTAAAGGAATCCGCTAACTTCTGCGTGGCAGAGCGGAATACGCCGAGGTCGCTACCCACGGCAACAAAGGTTGCGCCCCATTCCAGATAGCGACGCGCATCCGCTTCAACCGGTGCAAGAATGCCGCTCGGTTTACCGTGTGCTTTTGCACGGGCAAAAATATGCTGGATAGCGCGTTGCACTTCCGGGTGGCCGGCGTTGCCGAGGTGGCCCAGTGCAGCAGCCAGATCGCTTGGCCCGACAAAGATGCCGTCTACGCCTTCGGTTGCCGCAATGGCATCCACGTTGTCCACCCCCTGCTGGCTCTCAATCTGTACCAGGATGGTGATGTTTTTATTGGACTGGGCAAAGTAGTCCGGCACAGTGCCAAACATGTTGGCACGATGGGAAACTGACACACCGCGAATGCCTTCTGGTGGATAGCGGGTCGATGCTACCGCCTGAACGGCTTCCTCAACGTTTTCGACAAACGGGATCAGGAAGTTGTAAAACCCGATGTCCAGCAGGCGCTTGATAATCACCGGCTCATTGGTTGGCACGCGGACCACTGGCGCGCTGTGGCTACCTTTGAGCGCCATCAGTTGAGGAATAAAAGTGCTGATATCGTTTGGTGCATGCTCACCATCAAGAACCAGCCAGTCGAATCCAGCCAGACCCAGCACCTCTGTGCTGATTGGGCTTGCCAGTGCGGACCAGCAACCAATCTGGATCTCGTTTGCTGCCAGAGCCGCTTTAAATTTGTTCGGGAAAATATCGTTACTCATCGCTTATACCTTCAATGAATCATGATTTATTTCTGCAATTCCATGCGTTTGATGTCGCCCACTACGAAGAGGTAGCAGAACATCGCCATCAGTGCGGAACAGCCAACGAAGACCAGTGCTGCGTTAAATGAATGCAGCTCACTCACCAGATAGCCAATCACCAGCGGCGTAACAATCGACGCCACGTTGCCAAAGACGTTAAACACCCCACCGCACAGACCCACAATCTCTTTAGGCGCAGTATCGGAAATCACAGGCCAACCGAGTGCACCAAAGCCTTTACCGAAGAAGGCGAGCGCCATCAGCGTGACCACCAATGCGGTGTTATTGGTGTAGTTACACAAAATAATGGATGACACCAACAACATACCGAGCACAATGGGTAACTTACGCGCCACCGTAATGGACTTACCGCTTTTGATCAGATGATCCGAGAACACACCGCCCAGAACACCACCAACAAAGCCACACAGCGCCGGAATAGAAGCCACCAGGCCGACTTTCAGGATCGACATCCCTTTTTCCTGCACCAGATAAATTGGGAACCATGTCAGGAAGAACCAGGTGATCGTATTAATAAAGTATTGACCAAAAAAGACGCCCAGCATCATGCGGTTAGTCAACAACTGCTTGATGTAGTGGAGTTTAGGACCGCTTGCCGCTTTATCACCAGGCTTCTTGTGATCCATGTCGACCACCGCCCCACCGTCGGAGATGAACTTCAGCTCTTCTGGAGACATACGCGGGTGATCGGTTGGATTATGAATGAACTTGACCCACATTCCGGTCAGTACGAAGCCAATAACGCCCATTACGGTAAAGACATGTTCCCAGCCCCAGGCGAAGGTCAGCCAGCCCAGTAAGGGAGAGAACAGCGCCAGTGAGAAATACTGTGCAGAGTTAAAAATGGCCGAGGCTGTACCACGCTCTTTGGTCGGGAACCAGGCCGCCACAATACGGGCGTTGGCCGGGAATGAAGGCGCTTCCGAGAAGCCCAACATAAAGCGCATACAGAACATTGAGATGCCTGCCCACGCCAGCGGGAACAAATCAACGAACCCTTGCAGGAAGGTGAACAGCGACCAGAAGAACAGGCTATAGGTGTAAACCTTCTTTGAACCAAATTTATCGAGCAGCCAGCCGCCAGGGATCTGCATCAGCAGATAAGCCCAGCCAAACGCAGAGAAGATGTAACCCATCGACACGGCACTGAGCTGCAGCTCTTTTGCCACTTCGGTCCCGGCAATAGAAAGTGTTGCCCGGTCTGCGTAGTTAACCGCGGTAACAATAAAAATAATCAGTAGTATTAAATGACGGGTATGAATACCTTTCTTTGTTTCTACAGCAGTTTCCAGTGACATTTTTATTTCCTCAGGTACATCGATCCAGGTATTTTTATTATTATTTCGGGAAGTTCTTACTGATTATTATCGATAGCAGGCAATATCAGTTAATTAACCAGATGCAATGAAATCGAGGTTAAGTATAAACATCGACTGGTTTCTGCACATTGTTGAATAGCTCAATTATCAAATAAAATATGAACAATACTTTGAGCATATGCCCAATACCCTGGGCGCTAATCCACAGATTTACGCATTCCCCTCCAGGCTGCGCCCTCTCTCGCATTGATGAGTGATCTCGATCACATTTTTATCCTTCAAGTCCTGACATTCTTTATTTAAGAAAGCAGCGCCTTTATTTCCGACAATAAGAAAATAAATACTTTCCTGGCTGCATTTAATATCTGACACTTTGCTGGAGAATACTGAACAATGGCTGACATTGAAATTCGACAAGCGTCGCCGACGGCGTTCTATATAAAAGTACACGACACAGATAATGTGGCGATTATTGTTAATGACAACGGTTTAAAAGCGGGAACACGTTTTCCGGACGGACTGGAACTTATTGAACATATCCCTCAGGGGCATAAAGTTGCCCTGGTGGATATTCCGGTACACGGCGAAATCGTTCGCTATGGCGAAGTGATTGGCTACGCTGTTCGCGCTATTCCACAAGGAAGCTGGATTGACGAGTCGCTGGTCGAACTGCCGGAAGCGCCGCCGCTGAACACCTTACCGCTGGCAACCCGAATCCCTGACCCCCTGCCCCCTCTGGAAGGGTATACCTTTGAGGGTTACCGCAACGCGGACGGTAGCGTCGGGACAAAAAACCTGCTCGGTATTACCACCAGCGTGCATTGTGTGGCAGGCGTCGTCGATTATGTCGTGAAAATCATCGAGCGCGATCTGTTGCCAAAATACCCAAATGTTGATGGCGTGGTGGGTCTGAACCATCTTTACGGATGTGGTGTGGCAATCAACGCCCCGGCGGCGGTTGTGCCCATTCGTACCATTCATAACATCGCCCTGAACCCGAATTTTGGTGGCGAAGTGATGGTCATTGGCCTGGGCTGCGAAAAACTGCAACCCGAACGTTTGCTTCAGGGAACCGAAGATGTGCAAGCCATTGCCGTGGACGATGCCAGCATCGTGCGTCTGCAGGATGAACACCACGTTGGTTTTAAATCAATGGTCGACGATATCCTCCAGGTTGCCGTCCGTCACCTCGAAAAGCTGAACCAGCGTCAGCGTGAAACCTGTCCGGCTTCTGAACTGGTAGTAGGAACGCAGTGCGGTGGCAGCGATGCGTTCTCCGGTGTAACGGCAAACCCGGCGGTGGGCTATGCCTCTGACCTGTTTGTACGCTGTGGCGCAACGGTCATGTTCTCTGAAGTCACCGAGGTGCGTGATGCTATCCACCTGCTTACACCCCGCGCAATCAACGAAGACGTGGGTAAACGCCTGCTGGAAGAGATGGCCTGGTACGACAACTATCTTGATATGGGCAAAACAGATCGTAGCGCCAACCCGTCTCCGGGCAACAAAAAAGGTGGCCTGGCTAACGTGGTTGAAAAAGCGCTCGGATCGATTGCTAAATCCGGTCAGAGTGCGATTTCAGAAGTTCTTTCACCGGGCCAGCGCCCAACGAAACGTGGCTTGATTTACGCCGCCACACCGGCCAGCGATTTTGTCTGTGGAACCCAGCAGGTTGCGTCCGGGATCACCGTGCAAGTCTTCACCACCGGTCGCGGTACACCTTACGGCCTGATGGCGGTTCCGGTTATTAAGATGGCGACACGCACAGAGTTGGCGAACCGCTGGTATGACTTAATGGACATCAACGCCGGGACAATCGCTACCGGGGAAGAGAGCATTGAGGATGTCGGCTGGAAACTGTTCCACTTCATCCTTGATGTGGCGAGCGGTCGCAAGAAAACGTTCTCTGACCAATGGGGATTACATAACCAACTGGCGGTGTTTAACCCGGCTCCTGTGACCTGATTCATATTCCCAACTGCACCTAACGGTCCCCTCTCCTCATAGGGAGAGGGTTAGGGTGAGGGGGAAAGCCCTCTTAAACCAATACCACATCAATCCCGCTTTTCCGCAGCCCTTCCAGACTCTCCGCCGGAATACCTTCATCGACAATAATCATATCAATGCGTTGCGTATCAATAATCTTATGCAGGCTTGACCGGTTGAATTTGGTCGAGTCGGTGACCACGATAATCCGCTCAGCCACTTCGCACATTTTGCGGTTGAGCCGCGCTTCGTCCTCGTTGTGCGTGCTCACCCCTCTGTCCAGATCAATGGCATCGACCCCGAGAAACAGCAGATCAAAATGATAATTTTGGAGTGACTGCTCCGCCTGGTCGCCGTAGAACGACTGGGACTGACGGCGCAGATGCCCACCGGTCATCAGCAGCTCAACCCCTTCCGCATCCAGCAGTGCATTTGCCACGTTCATACCGTTAGTCATGGCAATCACATCCGTGTGCTGGCGCAGCATACGGGCGATTTCACAGGTTGTGGTTCCCGAATCCAGAATGATGCGATGGCCCGGCTTCACCAGCGCCGCTGCCGCCTGGGCAATACTGCGCTTCACCGCAGTATTGAGAGAACTTTTATCTTCCACTGAGGGCTCAGCACCAGGCACGTTGCCCTCACAAATCAGCGCACCACCGTAAGCCCGAACAGCAATGCCCTGCTTCTCAAGAAACGCCAGATCGTTACGGATCGTTACCGTGGAGACGCCATATAAGAGAGAAAGATCGTTAACCTGCACACTTCGCTGCTGACGCAACCGCTGGATGATCTGCTCACGTCTTTCGCTTGTGCCGCTGATACGCTTGTCTGCGGATGAATCGGTGCTGCTCATAAGCACTCCTTTATAAAAAATCTTTCGTTTCATTTCGTTTTATCTATTAACGCCTTTCTTTTTATGGAATGCAAGTCCCCCTGAGTGCTCTTCCTGCGACGCCTTCGGTGCTGAAACCTTTCATTATGTTTCTTTTGTGAAACAGATCGGAAAACTATTATCTTTCGTTTTATTTTTATATCACCATGATGCAGGATCAAATGAAACAAAACGAAAGATGAATACCATCACCATCCAAAATGGAGAGGAAAGTGAAACATCTGACAACTATGGTGGAACAGCATAAACAGGGGAAAACAAACGGGATTTATGCCGTCTGCTCCGCGCATCCGCTGGTACTGGAAGCCGCCATTCGCTACGCCCACGCAAACGCTACGCCGCTGTTGATTGAAGCCACGTCCAACCAGGTGGATCAATTCGGCGGCTACACCGGCATGACGCCCGCTGACTTTCGCGGTTTTGTCTGTCAGCTTGCAGACTCGCTCGGTTTCCCGCTTTCATCACTGATTCTGGGTGGCGATCATCTCGGCCCAAACCGCTGGCAACACTTGCCTGCCCCCCAGGCGATGGCGAATGCGGACGATCTCATCAAAAGCTATGTGGCCGCCGGATTTAAAAAGATCCACCTCGATTGCAGTATGTCCTGCGAAGGTGATCCCCTGCCACTCACCGATGAAATCGTTGCTGAACGCGCCGCGCGACTGGCAAAAATCGCCGAAGAGACCTGTCAGGATCTGTGGGGTGAGTCTGATCTGGTGTACATCATCGGCACAGAGGTTCCGGTTCCCGGTGGCGCTCACGAGGCACTCACTGAACTGCAAGCCACCACGCCCGATGCGGCACAAGCCACTCTAGAGGCTCACCGTCATGCTTTCGAAGCTCTCGGCCTGAGTGCCATCTGGCCGCGAATTATCGGGCTGGTCGTGCAGCCTGGCGTCGAATTCGATCATACAAACGTCATTGATTATCAGCCGGAGAAAGCCGTCGCGCTGAGCGCTATGGTTGAACACTATGACACGCTGGTGTTTGAAGCACACTCCACCGATTACCAGACACCTCAGGCTCTGCGCCAGTTGGTGAAAGACCATTTCGCCATTCTGAAGGTGGGTCCGGCCCTGACATTTGCCCTGCGTGAAGCCCTGTTTTCATTGGCTGCCATCGAGGAAGAACTGCTGCCTGCCAAAGCCTGCTCCGGCCTGCGTCACGTGCTGGAAAACGTGATGCTCGACCGCCCTGAATACTGGCAAAGCCACTACCACGGTGACGGTAACGCACGACGCCTGGCGCGTGGATACAGCTATTCCGACCGGGTGCGTTACTACTGGCCCGATAGCCAGATTGATGAAGCCTTCGAACGACTGGTCCGTAACCTGGCCGATCAGCCCATTCCCCTGCCGCTCATCAGCCAGTATTTACCGCTGCAGTACAGCAAAGTTCGCGAGGGCGCTCTCAACGCGACGCCGAAGGCCCTCATCATTAACCACATTCAGGACATACTGGAGCAGTACCACACTGCCTGCCAGGGTGTTGCGTCCTATAACGCATAACAAAAAAGAGGAAAACGCTATGCCAAATATTGTCTTAAACCGCATCGACGAACGTTTGATTCACGGCCAGGTCGGCGTTCAGTGGGTGGGGTTTGCCGGAGCCAATCTGGTGCTGGTGGCCAATGATGAGGTGGCTGAAGATTCGGTCCAGCAAAACCTGATGGAAATGGTGCTGGCTGAAGGGATTGCAGTGCGCTTCTGGACCCTGCAAAAGGTGATCGACAACATTCACCGCGCCGCCGATCGGCAAAAAATCCTGCTGGTCTGCAAGTCACCCGCTGATTTCCAGAAACTGGTCGAGGGTGGCGTCCCCGTTACCCGCATAAACGTAGGAAACATGCACTACGCCAATGGCAAGCAACAAATTGCCAAAACGGTTTCTGTCGACGCTCACGATATTGCTGCATTCAACAGCCTGAAAGCCTCAGGGGTCGAATGCTTTGTACAGGGCGTTCCGACAGAACCCGCTTTGGATCTCTTTAAACTACTCTGAGGGATTCACAATGGAAATCAGTCTGTTACAGGCATTTGCATTGGGCATTCTTGCCTTTATTGCCGGCCTGGATATGTTCAACGGGTTAACGCACATGCACCGTCCCGTGGTGCTTGGGCCTCTGGTGGGCCTGATCCTTGGCGATTTGCATACCGGTATTTTGACCGGGGGAACGCTGGAACTGGTCTGGATGGGTCTGGCTCCGCTGGCAGGTGCACAGCCACCTAACGTGATTATCGGCACGATTGTGGGAACCACCTTTGCCATTACCACTGGGGTAAAACCCGAGGTTGCCGTTGGCGTTGCCGTTCCTTTCGCCGTTGCCGTACAAATGGGGATTACGTTCCTCTTCTCTGTGATGTCGGGAGTGATGGCACGCTGTGACCGAATGGCCGCAAATGCGGATACCGCAGGCATTGAGCGCGTGAATTACCTGGCTCTACTGGCATTGGGTATTTTCTACTTTCTCTGTGCTTTCCTGCCGATCTACTTCGGGGCGGAGCACGCGAAAACCGCCATTGATGTCCTGCCGGCGCGTCTGATTGATGGTCTCGGCGTGGCGGGCGGCATTATGCCAGCCATTGGTTTTGCCGTGCTGCTAAAAATCATGATGAAAAACGTCTATATCCCCTATTTCATCCTCGGTTTTGTCGCAGCGGCCTGGCTCAAGCTTCCTGTGCTGGCTATTGCAGCGGCTGCGCTGGCGATGGCACTGATCGACTTTTTGCGTAAGACACCTGAACCCACCGCTCCGGTAGCTCAGAAAGAGGAATTCGAAGATGGCATCTAATCAAACAACACTGCCGACTGTCTCCGATACTGACGAGACGCTGCTCTCCGGCGTAAATGAAAACATCTATGAAGATCAGAGTATCGGTGCGGAGCTGACCAAAAAAGACATTAACCGGGTCGCATGGCGCTCAATGCTTCTGCAGGCTTCCTTCAACTATGAACGTATGCAGGCATCCGGCTGGCTGTATGGTTTGCTGCCTGCACTGAAAAAGATCCACACCAATAAGCGTGACCTTGCGCGCGCCATGAAAGGGCACATGGGATTCTTCAACACGCACCCCTTCCTGGTGACCTTTGTCATTGGCATCATTCTCGCGATGGAGCGTTCCAAGCAGGATGTTAACAGCATTCAGAGCACCAAGATTGCCGTTGGCGCACCGCTTGGCGGCATTGGCGATGCCATGTTCTGGCTGACGCTGCTCCCTATCTGTGGTGGCATCGGCGCAAGCCTCGCGCTTCAGGGCTCAATCCTGGGAGCCGTGGTCTTTATCGTGCTGTTCAACGTGGTACATCTCGGCCTGCGTTTTGGCCTGGCGCACTATGCTTATCGTATGGGGGTTGCCGCCATTCCGTTGATAAAAGCCAATACCAAAAAGGTTGGGCATGCTGCTTCTATTGTCGGGATGACCGTGATAGGCGCGTTAGTTGCCACTTACGTCCGTCTCAACACCACGCTGGAAATCACCGCGGGTGATGCCGTCGTAAAACTGCAAACGGATGTTATCGACAAACTGATGCCTGCATTTTTACCCCTGGTCTATACCCTGACCATGTTCTGGCTGGTTCGCCGCGGATGGAGCCCACTGCGCCTCATCGCCATCACCGTTGTACTGGGTGTCGTCGGTAAGTTCTGTCACTTCCTGTAACTGCAAAGGAGTCTGAGATGTTAGGCATTATTTTGACCGGTCATGGTGGCTTTGCCAGCGGGATGGAAAAAGCGATGAAGCAGATCCTCGGTGAGCAATCACAGTTTATCGCCGTCGATTTTCCGGAAACGTCCACCACTGCGCTTCTCACCTCACAGCTTGAACAGGCGGTCAGCGATCTGGATAGCGAGGACGATATTGTTTTTCTTACTGACTTGCTGGGCGGAACTCCCTTCCGCGTCGCTTCAACGCTGGCCATGCAAAAACCCGGCAGCGAAGTCATAACCGGCACAAACCTGCAATTGTTGCTGGAAATGGTTCTGGATCGCGAGGGGCTTAATGGCGAAGCGTTTCGTCTGCAAGCCCTGGAGTGTGGGCATCGCGACCTGACAAGCCTGGTTGATGAACTGGGGCGCTGTCGCGAAGAGAGTACGGTTGAGGAAGGAATATGACTCAGGTGCTGCGTGCCCGACGCCTGCTGACCGAACAGGGCTGGCTTGACGACCACCAGCTACAGATTGAAGACGGCGTTATCACTGCCATAGCGCCTGTTCCACCTGGCGTTACAGCGAGAGATGCCGAATTGCTGTGCCCGGCGTATATCGATACGCACGTTCACGGTGGTGCAGGTGTGGATGTCATGGATGACACCCCGGATGCGCTCGACATGCTGGCAATGCATAAAGCGCGCGAAGGGGTTGCCTGCTTTCTGCCTACTACCGTCACCGCTCCGCTGGAGGCTATTCGCGCGACGCTGGCACGCATCGCCCGACGAAAGCAATCCGGTGGCCCCGGCGCACTGGTACTCGGGAGTTATCTGGAAGGGCCGTACTTTACGCCGCAGAACAAAGGCGCACATCCACCGGAACTGTTCCGTGAACTGGATATTGCCGAGCTGGATGCGTTGATCACCACGTCGCAAAATACACTGCGCGTGGTGGCTCTCGCCCCTGAAAAGCCCGGTGCGCTGGAGGCGATTCGTCATCTCAGACAACGTGGCGTTCGGGTGATGCTGGGGCATAGCGCCGCAACGTATACGCAAACTCGCGCAGCCTTCGACGCAGGCGCCGACGGGTTAGTGCATTGCTACAACGGCATGACCGGCCTGCATCACCGGGAGCCTGGCATGGTCGGGGCTGGCCTGACCGACCCCCGAGCCTGGCTTGAGTTGATCGCCGACGGTCATCACGTTCACCCCGCCGCCATGCAGGTGTGCTGCTGTTGTGCAAAAGGGCGCATCGTGTTGATGACTGATGCAATGCAGGCCGCAGGTATGCCGGACGGGCGCTATTCCCTGTGCGGCGAAAGTGTGGACATGCGCAATGGAATTGTCCGCACGACGAGCGGTGGCCTGGCCGGAAGCACGCTGTCTCTGGATGCCGCTGTGCGCAACATGGTGGAACAGGCTGGCGTTTCATCGCAGGAGGCTATCCATATGGCCTCCCTTCATCCGGCTCGTCTGCTTGGGATCGATCGCCAGTCGGGATCGCTCAGTCCGGGCAAGCAAGCCAACGTTATTGCACTGAATGGTGGTTTACACCTTCAGCAAATCTGGATTCAGGGTCAGGCTCTCCCCCTTTAGCCCTTTTATTGTGTGTCCCATTGGCCTTCGGTATTCAATCGTAAGGCCTTTCTTTTCCTTTCCTTTTCCTCTCTCTTTTTGGTGCTTTTCTTTGTCGATCACACTTTTCATTTTATTTCTTTTTCGATATTGAACTTTCGATTTCTTTTCTATAGATTTTATTTAACTGATTACGTGAACAAGTGAAACGAAACGAAAGATAGCGACAAGTTTGCCAGCGTCTGATGTGGAATTCACACGACTAAGGACCAAGTTATGCCTGAAACGTACACCGCCGTTGCCGAAACAACCGGCACATGGACTGAAGAAGAGATCCGCCAGCAACCTGCCAGTTGGATCCGTTCACTCACCAACATCGATCGTCTACGTGCATCAATCGACCGTTTTCTGACCCCTCTGCTGCATAAAAACGATCTCCGAGTCGTCCTCACAGGCGCAGGCACATCAGCATTCATTGGCGACATCATTGCGCCGTGGCTTGCCAGCCACACCGGGAAAAACATCACCGCCGTCCCTACGACCGATCTGGTCACGAATCCGATGGATTACCTCAGCGCCTCGCATCCACTGCTGCTGGTCTCTTTCGCCCGCTCTGGCAATAGCCCTGAAAGCGTTGCCGCGGTGGAGCTGGCCAATCAGTTTGTGCCGGAATGTTACCACCTCTCAATCACCTGTAATGAGGCCGGTAGCCTGTACCAGAATGCGGTCAAAAGTGATAACGCCTTCGCGTTACTCATGCCAGCCGAAACCCACGATCGCGGGTTTGCCATGACCAGCAGTATCACCACCATGATGGCAAGCTGTCTGGCCGTTTTCGCGCCGGAGACCATCAACAGCAATACGTTCCAGGACGTGGCCAATCGCTGCCAGGCGATCCTGAACTCGCTCGGTGATTTCAGCCATGGCGTGTTTGGCTATGAACCCTGGAAACGGATCGTCTACCTGGGAAGCGGCGGTTTACAGGGGGTGGCACGTGAGTCAGCACTGAAAGTGCTCGAACTGACCGCGGGGAAAATGGCGGCATTTTACGACTCACCGACTGGCTTCCGGCATGGGCCGAAATCACTGGTCGATCATGAAACCCTGGTGGTGGTGCTGGTTTCAAGCCATCCGTATACGCGTCAGTACGATCTCGACCTACTGACAGAGTTGCGCCGGGACCAGCAGGCAATGCGCGTTGTCGCTATTTCCGCAGATCCTGATGCCGTCATTGAAGCCGGTCCGCATCTCCTGCTACCCCCTTCACGCACCTTTATCGATGTGGAACTGGCTTTCTGCTTCCTGATGTATGCCCAGGTTTTCGCACTCACCCAGTCTCTTCACGTTGGCAATACACCAGACACCCCCTCCACCAGCGGCACAGTCAACCGTGTTGTGCAGGGCGTTGTCATTCATCCGTGGCTGGCATAAGAGGATCCCATCATGAGCATTATTTCAACCAAATATCTTTTGCAGGACGCACAGGCAAAAGGCTACGCCGTTCCTGCCTTCAACATCCACAACGCAGAGACGATCCAGGCGATCCTTGAAGTGTGCAGCGAAATGCGATCGCCGGTGATCCTGGCAGGCACGCCTGGGACGTTTAAACACATCGCTCTCGAAGAGATCTACGCCCTGTGTAATGCCTACTCCATCACTTATGACATGCCACTGGCACTGCATCTCGATCACCATGAATCGCTTGACGATATTCGTCGTAAGGTCCATGCCGGGGTGCGTAGCGCAATGATCGACGGCAGCCACTATCCGTTCGAACAAAACGTGAAGCTGGTGAAATCCGTGGTCGATTTCTGCCATCTCAATGACTGTAGCGTGGAGGCTGAACTGGGCCGTCTTGGTGGCGTGGAAGATGACATGAGTGTGGATGCCGAAAGCGCCTTCCTGACAGATCCTCAGGAAGCGAAACGCTTTGTCGAACTGACTGGCGTGGACAGCCTTGCGGTCGCGATTGGCACTGCACATGGCCTGTATACCAAACGCCCCAAAATCGACTTCAAACGCCTGGAAGAGATCCGCAACGTGGTCGATATTCCCCTGGTTCTGCACGGCGCAAGTGATGTGCCAGATGAATATGTACGCCGCACAATTGAACTGGGCGTGTGTAAAGTGAATGTGGCGACAGAGCTCAAAATTGCCTTTTCGGATGCCGTCAAAGCCTGGTTCGCCGAAAACCCGCAGGGTAACGATCCGCGTTATTACATGCGCGTTGGAATGGATGCCATGAAAGAGGTGGTCAGAAGCAAAATCACGATTTGTGGATCGGCCAACAGATTGACGATCGATTCGGAAGCCGTTTTATAACGCAGGAATCCCTTATATGAGCACTCCTAATATTCTTTTAACTCGCATTGATAACCGTCTTGTTCACGGGCAGGTCGGCGTGACATGGACATCAACCATCGGGGCTAATTTGCTTATCGTTGTTGATGACGACGTGGCCAAAGACGACATCCAGCAAAAACTGATGGGGATCACTGCAGATACCTACGGGTTCGGCATTCGCTTTTTCTCGATCGAGAAAACGATCGCCATCATTTCGAAAGCGGCGCCTCACCAGAAGATTTTCCTGATTTGCCGCACTCCGGAGATCGTTAAAAAACTCGTTGAAGGGGGCGTTCCCCTGAAAGACGTTAACGTCGGAAACATGCACTTCTCCGAAGGGAAAAAACAGATTAGCAGCAAGGTTTATGTCGACGATAACGACCTGAGCAATCTGCAATTTATCAAACACCATGGCGTTAACGTTTTTATTCAGGATGTACCTGGGGATGCTAAGGAAAGCATTCCTGATTAAGCGCAGTGTCTCGATATTCTCATTTTAAAAGCAACAAGTACGAGGCCATAAAATGCATGAAATAACACTTATCCAGGGCATATCCCTGGCGGCTTTGGTTTTTTTCCTGGGGATTGATTTTTGGCTGGAAGCCCTGTTTTTGTTCCGTCCCATTATCGTTTGTACCCTGACAGGGGCCATTCTTGGCGATATCCATATTGGTCTGATTACGGGGGGGCTTACCGAGTTAGCTTTTGCCGGGCTAACCCCCGCGGGCGGCGTACAACCACCAAACCCCATCATGGCAGGGGTCATGACCACGGTCATTGCCTGGTCAACCGGGGTTGATGCGAAAACCGCTATCGGGCTTGGTCTGCCGTTTAGCCTGTTAATGCAGTATGTGATCCTGTTTTTCTATTCGGCCTTTTCACTCTTTATGTCGAAAGCCGATAACTACGCGAAGGAAGCGAATAGCGCCGCGTTTGGCCGGCTCAACTGGACAACCACACTGATAGTGGCCTGTACTTACGCCATTATTACCTTCCTCTGCACCTATCTTGCACAAGGAGCTATGCAGGCGTTAGTGAAAGCCATGCCAGCCTGGCTTACACACGGCTTCGAAGTCGCGGGGGGTATTCTTCCTGCTGTCGGCTTCGGCTTACTGCTCCGCGTTATGTTTAAGGCACAGTACATTCCCTATCTTATCGCCGGCTTCTTGTTCGTCTGTTATATCCAGGTCAGCAATTTGCTGCCAGTCGCGGTGTTAGGCGCTGGATTTGCCGTGTACGAATACTTTAACGCCAAAGCCAAAAACGCCGCGCAGCCACAACCTGTCGCTCAGAAAAACGATGAAGAGGATTACAGCAATGGGATCTGAAATCAGTAAAAAAGACATCACTCGCCTGGGATTTCGATCGTCCTTGCTTCAGGCCAGCTTTAACTATGAACGGATGCAGGCGGGTGGCTTTACCTGGGCCATGCTGCCGCTTCTGAAGAAAATCTACAAAGGCGACAAAGAAGGCCTGAGCGCCGCCATGAAGGACCATCTGGAATTTATCAACACCCATCCTAACCTGGTGGGATTCCTGATGGGTCTGTTGATCTCAATGGAAGAGAAAGGAGAAAACCGCAGCACTATCAAAGGCCTAAAAGTGGCGCTGTTTGGGCCCATCGCCGGGATTGGTGACGCGATCTTCTGGTTTACCCTGCTACCTATTATGGCCGGGATCTGTTCTTCATTTGCCAGCCAGGGAAATCTTCTTGGGCCGATTCTGTTCTTTGCAGTCTACCTTGCAATCTTTTTCCTGCGCGTAGGCTGGACGCACATCGGTTATTCGGTCGGGGTAAAGGCCATCGACAAAGTCCGTGAGAACTCGCAGATGATCGCCCGTTCCGCAACGATTCTCGGGATCACCGTAATAGGCGGGCTGATTGCGTCATATGTTCATATAAACGTTGTCACTACCTTTGCCATCGATGCGACCCACAATGTTGCCCTCCAGCAGGACTTTTTTGACAAGGTGTTCCCGAATATCTTGCCGATGGGCTATACCCTGCTGATGTACTACCTGCTACGTGTGAAGAAGGCGCATCCGGTTCTTCTGATTGCCGTGACGTTTGTTCTGGCCATTCTCGGTTCCGCCCTGGGAGTGCTGTAAATGTGCGGAATCACGTTTCAGGAACACCCGGATTATCACTCGCTTAGCGAGGCAGTTAGCGAGCATTTACTGGCTCTTATTGTGCGTAGACCCAGTGCGGTGATCTGCCTGGCGACAGGCGCAACTCCGAAGCTGACCTATCAGCTTTTCGTTGAAAAGGTGAATGCGCGTCAGGTGGATGTCAGCCAGATGACTATCGTGAAACTGGATGAGTGGGTGGGATTACCGCCGGACAATCCGGCAACATGTGAAGCCTTTTTGCAGCAGCATATTATTCAACCGCTGGGTATCACACCTGAACGCTATATCTCGTTTGTATCGGATAACGCAGATTCGCAGGAGTGTACACGCATCGTCGAGCAGATCGCGCTACGTGGCGGCCTGGATCTCTGCCTGCTGGGGATTGGTAAAAACGGGCATCTTGGTCTGAACGAGCCTGATGACATCCTTGAGCCAGCCTGCCACATCACACATCTTGACGAGCGCACCCGGCTTCACGACATGTTAAAGCTGGCGGCCGCCCCTGTTGAGCAAGGGATCACCCTGGGCCTGAGGGATATTTTGGCAGCAAAAGAAGTCCTGCTTTTGGTTTCTGGTGAAGGTAAAGAGAATGCTTTTTCAGCGCTGAAGAAGGGTAAGGTCACGACCCATATTCCGGCCTCTTTTCTGTGGTTGCATCCACACCCGACCTGTTTTTATCACACTCACTAGCCAATAAAATACGCCGGGCGAAGTGGCATGCGCCCGGCCGTTCGTTTTATTCGCCCTGCTGCTCCAGCGCGTACTTATACAGTGCATTCTTTTTCACGCCGTGGATCTCAGCGGCAAGCGCAGCAGCCTTCTTGAGCGGCAATTCGGCGTGCAGCAGTGCCAGTGTACGCAGTGCATCAGCAGGCAAGGCATCGTCTTCAGCTTTGTGTCCTTCAACAATCAGTACCATCTCGCCTTTACGACGGTTTTCGTCTTCTTTCACCCATGCGAGGAGTTCGCCAACCGGCGCACCATGAATCGTTTCCCAGGTTTTGGTCAGTTCACGTGCCAGCACGACATAGCGGGATTCGCCCCAGACGGCCACCATATCTTCCAGACTTTCCAGAAGACGGTGGGTGGATTCATAAAAAATCAGCGTGCGTGGTTCAGCTTCCAGCGCTTTCAGTGTGTCGCGACGGCCTTTAGATTTTGCCGGAAGAAAGCCTTCGTAGCAGAAACGGTCGGACGGTAAACCCGCCGCACTTAATGCTGCAATGGCCGCACAAGGCCCAGGCAGAGGGACAACGCGGATACCCGCTTCACGACACGTACGAACCAGATGGTAGCCAGGATCATTAATTAACGGTGTACCCGCATCGGACACCAGGGCGATGTTCTGCCCCTCTTTCAGTTTCGCCACCAGCGTTTCGGCTTTTTGTTGCTCATTGTGATCGTGCAGGGCGAACAGACGGGCGTTAATGGCAAAATGTTGCAGCAGCAGCCCTGTATGGCGGGTATCCTCAGCAGCAATTAAATCAACCGCTTGCAATACAGTGAGCGCACGTTGGGTAATATCAGACAAATTCCCGATAGGAGTAGGTACAATATAAAGCTGGCCTTGAGAATTATCTGCCGTTTCGTGTTGTTTCATTGTTTAGTCCGTATTGCCGATTTATTATTGAGCATTGCGTAAAAAAAAATCACTGGATACAGTATGGTACCGTTAACGTTTCTTCGAACAAAAGCCGCGCGCAGCGTGCCTCTTGTGCTGGCAGCCTTGTTTTTCGCAGGCTGTGGCACGCAGACACCCGATCAAAGTGCTGCCCACATGCAGGGATCGGCACAGGCTGATTCTGGCTTTTATCTGCAACAAATGTCGCAGAGCTCAAATGATACCAAGACCAACTGGCAATTACTCGCCATTCGTGCACTGCTGAAAGAAGGTAAAACGCAGCAGGCCGCCGATCTGTTTAATCAGTTACCGAAAGAACTGAACGATGCTCAGCATCGTGAACAGGCTTTATTGGCTGCGGAATTGAAGATTGTGCAACAAGATTATCCGGCAGCGAAAAAAATGCTGGGTGATATTGATGTTAGCTCGCTCGATAAAAACCAACAGGCTCGTTTCTGGCAGGCAGGCATTGCCGCCGAGCAAGGTCGTCCTTCACTGCAACTGCTGCGCGCCTTAATTGCGCAAGAGCCGCTGCTGAGCGGTGCAGACAAGCAGAAAAATATTGATGCCACCTGGCAGGCCCTTTCCGCAATGACGCCAGAACAGGCGCAGGCCCTGGTGATCAATGCAGATGAAAATGTTCTGCAAGGCTGGCTGGATCTGCAGCAGATGTGGTTTAACAACCGTAGCGATCCAACAATGCTGAAAGCCGGTATTACCGACTGGCAGACACGTTATCCGCAAAACCCAGGAGCGAAATTACTGCCATCGCAACTGGTGAACGTGCAGAACTTCAAACCCGCATCCACCAATAAAATTGCTCTGCTGTTGCCGTTAAACGGTCAGGCTGCGGTGTTTGGTCGCACTATCCAGCAAGGCTTTGAAGCTGCGAAAAATGGCACAACGGCCGTTGCAGGTAATGCCGTCCCTGAACAAGCGGCTCAGGCGGCAAACGTAGCGAACGTGGTTAGCCCCTCTGCTGCCGAAACCAGTGATCTGACAACCGCTCAAACGCCAGCTCAGGGCACAATGCAAAACCCGGTCACCGCACCAACGACTGCCCCTGCGGCAACGCCTGCACCAGCCGCCGCGGCGCAGCAGAGTCCGGCTCAGGCTCCAGCGACACCTGCGGCCTCCGCCAGCGACACAGCGACGACGCAATCACAGGCAACCACACCGGTACAACAGCCTGCGACGCAACCGCAACCTGCTACCACCGTAACGACAGGTGCGAACCCCGGTGCGGAACTGAAGATTTACGATACCAGCTCTCAGCCGCTCGATCAGGTACTGGCGCAAGTCCAGAAGGATGGAGCGAGTATCGTTGTAGGTCCATTGTTGAAAAACAATGTCGATGAACTGATGAAAAGCAACACCACGCTGAATGTGCTGGCCCTCAACCAGCCGGAACAGGTTCAGAACCGCGCAAATATGTGCTACTTCGCCCTCTCTCCGGAAGATGAAGCCCGCGATGCGGCGCGTCATATTCACGAGCAAGGCAAGCAAGCTCCTCTGCTGCTCATTCCGCGCAGTACTCTGGGCGACCGTGTGGCGACCGCCTTTGCTCAGGAATGGCAAAAACTGGGTGGCGGCGTGGTGCTACAGCAGAAATTTGGCTCTTCCTCAGAACTGAGGGCGGGTGTCAACGGCGGCGCGGGTATTGCACTGAACGGTAGCCCGGTAACAGCAAGCCTTCCCCCTCAGCAGGGCGTAACCATTGGCGGCCTGACGATCCCTGCCCCACCGACCGATGCGCAGATCAGCGGTGGGGGGAAAGTGGATGCGGCCTATATCGTCGCGACACCGGAAGAGATTGCCTTCATCAAGCCCATGATTGCGATGCGTAACGGTAGTCAGAGCGGTGCAACGTTGTACGCAAGCTCACGTAGCGCGCAAGGCACAGCGGGCCCGGATTTCCGACTGGAAATGGACGGGCTGCAGTACAGCGAAATCCCCATGCTGGCAGGAAGCAACCCGGCACTGATGCAACAGGCGTTGAGTGCCGTCCATAACGACTACTCACTGGCAAGACTGTATGCAATGGGTGTGGATGCCTGGGCTCTGGCAAACCACTTTACCCAGATGCGCCAGGTTCCGGGCTTCGAGCTCAACGGGAATACAGGCGATTTGACAGCAACTCAGGACTGCGTGATTAACAGGAAGTTATCATGGCTCAAATACCAGCAGGGGCAAATCGTCCCGGCCAGTTAAGCCGCAAACAAGCCGGTGACGCATGGGAAATGAACGCGCGCCGCTGGCTTGAAGGCAAGGGATTGCGCTTTATCGCCGCCAACGTGCGTGGACGTGGCGGCGAAATTGACCTCATCATGAAAGAGGGTCAGACAACCGTGTTTGTCGAAGTCCGTTATCGGCAGTCATCGCAATTCGGCGGTGCGGCTGCCAGCGTGACGCTCGCCAAACAACGTAAATTATTACACACTGCCCACTTGTGGCTTGCCCGCCATAGTGGGAGCTTTGATACTGTGGATTGCCGTTTCGATGTGATAGCCTTCACCGGAAATGAGATCGAATGGCTAAAAAACGCGTTTGGCGAAGCATAAATAAGATTTAAAAGGGATAACGTGCTCGAAAGAATTAAAGTGTGCTTCACAGAAAGCATTCAAACTCAGATTGCAGCGGCGGAAGCCCTCCCGGACGCGATTTCTCGCGCAGCGATGACGCTGGTACAGTCCCTGCTAAACGGCAACAAAATCCTCTGTTGTGGCAATGGTACATCCGCCGCCAATGCACAGCATTTTGCTGCCAGTATGATAAATCGTTTTGAAACAGAACGACCTAGTTTACCTGCCATTGCACTAAATACCGATAATGTGGTCTTAACAGCGATTGCAAACGATCGTCTGCATGACGAGATTTACGCGAAGCAGGTGCGTGCCTTAGGCCATGCCGGAGACGTGCTGTTGGCGATCTCCACGCGCGGAAACAGCCGCGACATTGTCAAAGCTGTAGAAGCGGCCGTCACCCGCGATATGACTATTGTTGCCTTGACCGGTTATGACGGTGGTGAACTCGCGGGCCTTTTAGGGCCACAGGATGTGGAAATCCGCATTCCTTCTCACCGTAGCGCGCGCATTCAGGAAATGCACATGCTAACGGTGAACTGCTTATGCGATTTGATCGATAACACGCTTTTCCCTCACCAGGATGATTAAGGAGTACTCATGAAGGCTTTATCGACCCTCGCAGTCCTTATGTCTGCACTGCTACTTCAGGGATGTATTGCTGCAGCTGTTGTTGGTACAGCTGCCGTTGGCACGAAAGCGGCGACCGATCCGCGCTCTGTCGGTACACAGGTTGATGACAGTACGCTTGAACTGCGCGTAAACAGCGCCCTGTCGAAAGACGAACAAATTAAGAAAGAAGCACGCATCAATGTGACGGCGTATCAGGGCAAAGTGTTGCTGGCAGGCCAGTCTCCAAATACAGAGCTCGCTTCGCGGGCAAAACAGATAGCGATGGGTGTGGAAGGGACAACCGAAGTCTTCAACGAAGTGCGCCAGGGACAGCCGATTGGTCTGGGAACGGCCTCGTCTGATACCTGGATTACCACCAAAGTCCGTTCCCAGTTGCTGGGCACTGACCAGGTGAAATCATCAAACGTAAAAGTGACTACCGAGAACGGGGAAGTGTTCCTGCTGGGTCTGGTCACCGACCGGGAAGGCAAAGCGGCAGCCGATATTGCCAGCCGGGTGAGCGGCGTGAAACACGTCACTACCGCGTTTACCTATATCAAATAATAAAAATACCCGGCTCAGGCCGGGTATTTTTTTATCTTAAAACAGCGCAATACTTCCTGTTATCACTCCACTCAGCGCCACCAGCAAGCCTGTTAACCACAGCGCTTTCGCCGGAAATGACTTCCGCAGCATAATAAGTGATGGCAGGCTTACCGCAGGCAACGTGATGAGTAACGCCAGAGCCGGCGCTGCCCCCATGCCAGCCAGCATCATGGTCTGAACAATCGGTATCTCGGCTGCAGTTGGGATCACAAACAAGCAGCCTGCAACAGCCATCGCAATCACCCACAACAACGAATTATCGATAGCGCCATCGGCATGCGGGAAGAGCCAGACGCGCGCCGCGCCAAGAACCAGTACCGCCAGGATGTATACCGGGATCGTGCTCCAGAAAAGCTGCCACAACGCCTTTCCCCAACGCATAAAGAAACTGCCCTGCGGCTCAGCCAGCTCAACATCCACAGCAACAGGTTGTGCGCCCTTCTCTTTCACCCATTTCTGTACCAGTGTGGCCACCACAAGTACTGTCAGTAGCCCAGCAACCAGTCGAATAAGTGCAAAATGCCATCCCAGCACAAATCCCATAAAGACCAGGGTTGCCGGGTTCAGCAGCGGGTTACCCATCCAGAATGCCAGCGCACCGCCCATCGACACATTCTGACGGCGCATACCCGCAGTGACTGGCGCGGCGCAGCAGGAACACATCATGCCTGGCAACGAAAAAATCGTGCCTAATAGCGTCCCCTGAAAACGGGGCTGACCCAGCGTTTTCATCAACCAGTGACGCGGGATCAGAACCTGAACCAGCGATCCCAGCAGCACACCTAAGACCACCGCTTTCCAGACGGCAAGAAAATAGACCATGGCATAATCCCACGCGGCCTTCAGCGGGCTGGCATCGGCCTGCGCAAGAATGGATTTACCTATGCTGTGGGTCTCAGCCGCCGTGAAGGCTTTACCGTAATACGGTTGCCATTTCACATACCAAAGACCCACAAGAACAACGAGAAAAAAGAGAACGGGCTTCCACCACTGAATCGGTGTTGCCGTTTGAGATGAAGACTGACCAGCCATAACATTCCCCAGGGAGTATTCATTAAGCCCGGAGATACTACGCCTCACCCTGTGCAAGTTCACGTAATTTTGCCGAAGGAACAATGTTAGTCCCCTCCTGAGAGGGCGTCAGCGCCTCTTTCAGCATTGCTCGCGCAACGTCTCTGGCATCAATAGATTTCCAGTTACCTGGAAAAAACTGGAACACAGGAGCAAGTACCATCTCAGTGAGACGCGATGTTTCACGATGGCCCAGTAGCATAGAGGGCCGCACAATTGTCAAACGCTCCCATTTCTGCGCAATCAGCGCCTGTTCCATTTTGCCTTTCACTTTGTTGTAGAAGAAAGGTGAGTGAGCATTTGCTCCCATTGAACTCACCACCAGCAGGTGCTTGGCCCCCAAACGTTTTCCCGCAAGCGCAGTCTCAACAACGAGTGTGTAATCAGCATGAACGAACGCCTCTTTACTTCCGGCTTCCCGGCGCGTCGTTCCAAGGCAGCAAAAGACGATATCAATGGGATCCTGCACTTGCGCCAGAGCATCACTGAGTTGCGGCTTATGAGGGTTATAGATACCCGCAATATCTGCCAGCGGGCGTCGGGTTGGGGCGGCAATGTAGTTAACTTTAGGGTGCTGCAGTAACATACGCAGTAAGTGGCCACCCACTAAACCTGTCGCGCCAGTAATCAAGACCTGACTCATGTTCTACTCCTGACGTAACCAGTGGATTTTTTTACCAAACCCCAGTGTATTGTCAGTAAATTTTAGCTCATCAAGCCGAATTTCCCACACGGGGGCAGACGATGCGAGCGCAACCGGAAACCGCCGGGTGTAATGCTTGCGCATCGTGTTGCTTTCTTCACCTTCCAGACGGCGGATCTCGCCTTTGAACTGAAGACCACGGATCAGTGCGACTGATTTGGGCTGGCCGTTGACCGTACCCGCAACTGGGGCCTGAAGGCCAGTCATCTGCGCATGACGGGTTTTATCTTCACTGAGCACGTAAAACGCCACGCGTTGAGGATCATAATAATAAAACGCGTTAGCACACCAGAGTTCGCCTTCCTGGTGTACGCACCAGGTCACGACGTGCTGCTTTGCCAGCCAGCGGTTTATCGCCGTCAGTGTTTCCATTTGTCTTCTCTCTCGTGCTAAGGTGCATTCACCTTAATATACTGAATCTGCTTACCGTGTGTTGGTTTCTCTATCTTGTCCGAACGTCTGATAACGCACTCTATACCGGGATCACCACCGACGTAGAACGACGTTTCCTTGAACATCAAACGGGGAAAGGCGCAAAGGCGCTGCGGGGGAAAGGCTCGTTAACACTGGTCTTTTCAGCGCATGTGGGCGATCGCTCACTGGCCCTGAGAATGGAATACCGCATAAAACAGCTCACGAAGCGTGAAAAAGAGCGCCTCGTCACCGGAGACGGATCATTTGAGGCGCTGCAGGAGCGCCTGCAAAATCTGTCGGCTAAAAGCGATTGAAGTGATCGTGGTACTCAACCAACCCGCTTACGCCATTCAATGCATCGTCTGCCAGACGGTGTACCTGGAATCCTGCTTCCGTACCCGGCCAGCGACAGTGCAGATCGTAACGTGCTGCCTGCTCGAAGCCTAAACGGCCATAGAATGCCGGATCGCCCAAAGTGACAACCGCCGCATAGCCGAACTCATTGAGTGAATCCAGCCCTTCATAAACCAGTTGGCGCGCAAGCCCCTGACCACGATAGCTTTCCTCTACGGCGAGAGGGGCCATTCCCACCCACTGTAGCTCTTCGCCCTGAACCGATACGGGGCTGAACGCAACATAACCGACAACCTGGCCTTCATCGTCAGTGGCGACCAGTCCCAGTGTGATTAGGCCGTCTTCGCGGAGATCGTGAACCAGTTGGGCTTCTGCATCACTCGCAAATGCCCGGCGTAACAACGCATCGATACCTGGTGCATCAATCCCAATTTCAACTCGAATCAGCATGGCTCACCTACTGAAGTGTGTTTACTTTCCGGCGGGGTTTTCAACCCAGCCTCTACAAAGTCCGCCAGTTGCAGCAGTACCACGCGCAGCGCTTTTGGCATCTGCTCCAGCTCAATGGCATCCATCAAATTTTTGACGTACAGGCCCAACTCGGTATCACCTTCAATGACCAGACGGCGCTGGAAAAAAAGGGTATCCGGGTCCTGTTTACGTGCGGCGATCATCAACAGATCGCTGGCGTCAGCACTGAAGCTGACATCCGCCTCAGCCGATTCTCGTACAACAAGCTGGTCATTTTCTACCGAGGTAAACCAACGTAGCCCGATATCACGGACTTCAATACTCAACCAGCGGCCTTCCAGAAACTCCAGTTCGCCGTCCTGCAGCGCCTGACGGAATTGCCAGCTCAGTACTTGCTCCAGCACCTGACGTTTAAGTGCGAACGGCGTCAGTTTTACCGGTACGCTCAGCATTGATGGACCAAATTGTACGAAACGTGAACGCAGTTTATCCAGCACGAGCTTTACTCCCTGATATCTATAGTCCTGTTATTTTGCCATATCCAGAAACCAACATAGCGGCGTAAATCAACAAACCGTTGTCGGGTATAACGCATTATTGGTGTCATCAATACGCCATTAGCTGCCTTAAATCAAAAATTGTCGCGTATAGGTTAATTAAAATCCCCGTTCGTTAACAATTTTACGATCGCTGAGATCGACTACACCAGGATAAATTATGGAGCTGCTCTGCCCAGCCGGAAACCTTCCGGCGCTTAAGGCGGCCATCGAAAATGGGGCCGATGCGGTCTATATCGGGCTGAAAGATGATACCAACGCCCGCCATTTTGCTGGCCTCAACTTTACGGAGAAGAAGCTCCAGGAAGCCGTCAACTTCGTACACCAGCATAAGCGCAAGCTGCATATCGCGATCAACACCTTTGCCCATCCTGATGGCTACGCCCGCTGGCAGCGCGCAGTGGATATGGCGGCACAATTGGGTGCTGATGCGCTAATTCTGGCTGACCTCGCCATGCTTGAGTATGCCGCAGAACGCTACCCGCATATTGAGCGCCACGTCTCTGTTCAGGCCTCTGCGACCAACGAAGAAGCCGTTCGTTTTTACCACCGTCATTTTGACGTTGCCCGTGTAGTGTTACCCCGCGTGCTCTCTATTCATCAGGTTAAGCAACTCGCACGTGTCTCGCCAGTTCCACTGGAAGTTTTTGCGTTTGGCAGCCTGTGCATTATGGCTGAGGGACGTTGCTATCTCTCCTCGTATTTGACCGGGGAATCGCCGAATACTGTCGGTGCATGTTCCCCTGCTCGTTTTGTTCGCTGGCAGCAAACCCCTAAGGGGCTGGAGTCACGCCTGAACGAAGTGCTGATCGATCGCTATCAGGATGGCGAAAACGCAGGCTATCCAACGTTGTGCAAAGGCCGCTATAAAGTTGACGGTGAGCGCTACCATGCACTGGAAGAACCCACCAGCCTTAATACCCTGGAGCTACTGCCAGAGTTGCTGGCCGCGAATATTGCGTCGGTGAAAATCGAAGGTCGCCAGCGCAGCCCAGCCTACGTCAGCCAGGTGGCAAAAGTCTGGCGTCAGGCCATCGACCGCTGTATGAGCGACCCGCAAAACTATGCGCCGCAGTCCGCCTGGATGGATACCCTCGGATCAATGTCCGAAGGCACGCAAACCACGCTCGGCGCGTATCACCGTAAATGGCAGTGAGAAGACCATGAAATATTCATTAGGGCCAGTACTTTACTACTGGTCAAAAGAAACGCTGGAAGATTTCTACCAGCAGGCTGCAACCAGCAGTGCCGATGTGATTTATCTCGGGGAAGCCGTGTGCAGCAAACGCCGGGCCACTAAAGTGGGTGACTGGCTGGATATGGCGAAAAGTCTGGCAAGTAGCGGCAAGCAGGTGGTGCTCTCCACGCTGGCCCTGGTTCAAGCCTCATCCGAACTGGGTGAACTCAAACGTTATGTGGAGAACGGAGAGTTCCTGCTGGAAGCCAGCGACCTGGGTGTTGTGAATATGTGCGCAGAACGCAACCTGCCATTCGTCGCCGGGCATGCACTGAACTGCTATAACGCCGTCACGCTGAAGCTGCTGCTCAAACAAGGTATGACTCGCTGGTGCATGCCTGTCGAGTTGTCACGTGACTGGCTGGTGAACTTGCTCAATCAGTGCGAAGAGCTTGGGATCCGCAATCAGTTTGAAGTCGAGGTGCTGAGCTACGGTCATCTGCCATTAGCCTACTCTGCACGCTGCTTTACTGCCCGCTCAGAGGACCGCCCTAAAGACGAATGCGAAACCTGCTGCATCAAATACCCGAATGGTCGCAATGTGCTGTCACAAGAAAACCAGCAGGTGTTTGTCCTGAATGGTATTCAGACCATGAGTGGCTATGTCTATAACCTCGGCAACGAGCTGACCTCAATGAAAGGGCTGGTTGATATAGTGCGTTTGTCCCCGCTTGGAACCGAATCTTTCGCCATGATGGATGCCTTCCGCGCCAATGAAAATGGGACATCACCGCTACCGCTCACCGCCAACAGCGACTGCAACGGTTACTGGAAACGTCTCGCTGGCCTGGAGCTTCAGGCGTAAATGTAAGTTGTATCAAGGCGGCAAGTCTTAGAATCCCCAGGTTCTTACTCAAGTAAGTGACTGGGGTGAACAGGTGCAGCCAACACGGAGGCAGCTTGAAGGGTGCTGTGTAAAAGCTCACTTTGTTAACAACGGTTAGTAATTTTTAATGCACTATTAAAATATTACCGTCGACAAAGTGAGCTGTTATGACTGATAAATCCATTCCGTTCTCGGTGCTCGATCTTGCACCGATCCCTGAAGGCTCTTCAGCCAGGGAAGCCTTCTCGCATTCTCTTGATCTTGCCCAGCTTGCCGAAAAGCGTGGGTTTCATCGCTACTGGCTGGCAGAGCATCACAATATGGTCGGGATCGCCAGTGCAGCAACGTCTGTACTGATTGGGTATCTGGCCGCAAACACCACAACGCTGCGCCTGGGGTCAGGCGGTGTAATGCTGCCAAACCATTCTCCTCTGGTGATTGCCGAACAGTTTGGCACGCTGAATACCCTCTATCCTGGACGTATCGACCTGGGACTGGGCCGAGCACCAGGCAGCGATCAGCCGACGATGCGTGCGTTACGTCGCCACATGAGCGGCGATATTGATAACTTCCCGCGTGATGTCGCCGAACTGGTGGACTGGTTCGACGCGCGCGATCCTAATCCTCATGTTCGCCCTGTTCCGGGATATGGTGAGAAGCTCCCTGTATGGCTGCTCGGCTCAAGCCTCTACGGTGCGCAACTGGCAGCCCAACTCGGCCTGCCATTTGCCTTCGCCTCGCACTTCGCCCCTGATATGCTGCACCAGGCATTGCATCTCTACCGAACGAACTTTAAACCTTCTGAGCGGCTGGAAAAACCGTATGCGATGGTGTGTATCAATATCATTGCTGCGGACAGCAATCGCGATGCTGAATTCCTCTTTACCTCAATGCAGCAGGCATTTACGAAATTACGCCGCGGTGAAACCGGCCAGCTACCACCACCGGTAGAAAACATGCATCAGCTGTGGTCTGCTTCAGAGCAATACGGTGTGCAGCAGGCTCTGAGCATGTCTTTGGTTGGGGACAAAGCGAAGGTGCGACACGGGCTGGAAGCTGTGCTACGGGAAACCCAGGCTGATGAGATTATGGTTAATGGGCAGATTTTCGATCACCAGGCACGTTTGCACTCGTTTGAGCTGGCGATGCAGGTGAAAGAGGAGTTGGTGGGATAGTGTGTTTTTGCCGGATAGTGGCTTCGCCTTATCCGGCCTGTTCGCTCCCTGTAGGCCCGGTAAGCATAGCCACCGGGCATTACGTTTACTGATACACAGGCAGCAGATTAAAGCTCGACAGGACATGTACCAGCGCATTGCCGACACCAAAGACCAGAATCAGTGCAATCATGGGTTTTCCCCCCCAGACACGGAATGTTGGGCTGCCGAAGCGTTTACGTGATTTGCGAGCCAGCAGCGCCGGAACAATTGCCGCCCAGATGGTTGCCGCCAACCCTGCATAACCGATGGCATACAGGAAACCGTTCGGCCACAGCAGGCCACCAATAATCGGTGGCAAGAAAGTCAGGAGGGCGGTTTTCAGACGCCCCATCGCTGAATCATCAAAACCAAACAGATCCGCCAGGTAATCAAACAGGCCCAGTGTGACTCCGAGGAAGGAGCTGGCAACAGCGAAGTTAGAGAACACCACCAACAGCAGATCCAGACTGCGACTATTCAGGACACCACTTAGCGCTTGTACCAGAACATCAATATTGCCACCTTTCTGCGCAATACCAATAAACTCAGGGCGCGGAATGTTCCCCATCGTCCCCAACAACCAGATAACGTACAACCCCAGAGCCAGAAGCGTGCCGTAGACCAGACACTTCACAATGGTACGCGGATCTTTACCATAGTATTTCATCAGGCTAGGAACGTTGCCGTGGTAGCCAAATGAAGCCAGACAAAATGGCAGGGTCATTAGCAGATATGGCGTGTAAGAGGCATCACTCTCCGCGACGTTAAACAGTGTCGCTGGTGTAACGTGTCCCAGAAGGCTGCCGAATGTCAGGAAAAAGGTGATGACCTTCGCCCCCAGCACAATCGCCGTCATCCGGCTGACAGCCTTAGTACTCATCCAGACAATAAATGCCACACCAAGCGCAAATACCAGTCCCGCCAGGCGCGCCGGTACATTCAACGACATCTCAGAAAACGTGTGGTGCAGAATCGAGCCGCTGGCAGAGATATAGGCGTATGTCAGGATATAGAGCACGAACGCGATAGAGATGCCATTCACCACATTCCAGCGTTTTCCCAGTAGATCCTTCGTGATGGTGTCAAAGCTCGAACCTATCCGATAGTTCAGGTTAGCTTCCAGGATCATCAACCCGGAGTGCAGCATGCAGAACCAGGTAAAAACGAGCGCAGCCAGCGACCAGAAGAACCACGCACCGGACATAACCACAGGCAGAGAGAACATCCCTGCGCCAATGATCGTACCGCCGATGATCATCACGCCGCCAAGTAGCGAAGGTGATGTGTGTGTGGTGGTTAGTGTCGCCATACAGCCTTATCTCCAGTTAAATATTTCGGTACTGCACGTTAATGCGCTGCACTGTACCAGTACAGGAGTACAAAGGGAATAAAAAAAGCCCCGATCGCAAGTACCGGGGCTGTATATTTTACTTTACGTTATTAAACGTAAGGCTTACGCGTCACCGAAACGGCGACGGCTGGAACCTTCTTCACGACGTGGGCCACGGTTTTCACGACGTTCGCCGCTGAAGCGACCAGCACCTGGTGCAGAACCTTCACGACGAGGACCACGACCGCCTTCACGACGTTCACCGCCGCCGAAGCTACGACGCTCACCGGCAGGACGATCGCCACCACGACGCTCGCCACCACGATCAGAACGCGGCTGGGCATCGCCCATCAGCTGCATGTTCATTGGCTTGTTCAGGATGCGGGTACGAGTAAAGTGCTGCAGAACTTCGCCCGGCATGCCTTTTGGCAGCTCGATAGTGGAGTGAGTACCGAATAGCTTGATGTTACCGATGTAACGGCTGCTGATGTCACCTTCGTTAGCAATAGCACCAACAATATGACGAACTTCAACACCATCATCACGGCCCACTTCAATACGGTACAATTCCATTTCGCCAGCGTCACGACGCTCGCGACGTGGACGGTCTTCACCACCACGCTCTGGACGGTCACCACGTGGACCACGATCATTGCGGTCATTACGATCGCCACGGCGCTCGAAACGGTCGTCACGGTCACGGAACTCACGCTTAGGACGCATCGGTGCATCAGGCGGTACGATCAGAGTACGTTCACCCTGCGCCATTTTCAGCAATGCTGCAGCCAGCGTTTCGATATCCAGTTCTTCGCCTTCTGCGGTTGGCTGAATTTGCGCCAGCAGAGCACGGTACTGATCCAGATCGCTGCTTTCCAGCTGTTGCTGTACTTTAGCCGCAAATTTTTCCAGGCGACGTTTGCCCAACAGTTCTGCATTTGGCAGATCGGCCTCTGGAATGGTCAACTTCATGGTACGTTCGATATTACGCAGCAGACGACGTTCGCGGTTCTCAACGAACAGCAACGCACGACCCGCACGACCCGCACGACCGGTACGACCGATACGGTGAACGTAAGACTCAGAGTCCATTGGGATATCGTAGTTTACAACCAGGCTGATACGTTCAACGTCCAGACCACGTGCTGCCACGTCAGTTGCAATCAGGATATCCAGACGACCGTCTTTCAGACGTTCCAGAGTCTGCTCGCGCAGTGCCTGGTTCATATCGCCGTTCAGTGCTGCGCTGTTGTAGCCGCTACGTTCCAGAGCTTCAGCCACTTCCAGGGTCGCGTTTTTGGTACGAACGAAGATAATCGCCGCATCAAAATCTTCTGCTTCCAGGAAACGTACCAGCGCTTCATTTTTACGCATGCCGTAAACAGACCAGTAGCTCTGGCTGATGTCCGGGCGAGTCGTAACGCTGGACTGGATACGCACTTCCTGCGGATCTTTCATGAAACGACGGGTAATACGACGGATCGCTTCTGGCATGGTGGCAGAGAACAGAGCGGTCTGATGACCTTCCGGGATCTGCGCCATAATAGTTTCTACGTCTTCGATGAAGCCCATGCGGAGCATTTCGTCAGCTTCATCCAGTACCAGACCGCTCAGTTTAGAGAGATCCAGAGTACCACGCTTCAGGTGATCCAGCAGACGGCCCGGCGTACCGACAACAATCTGTGGGCCCTGGCGCAGGGCGCGTAACTGCACGTCATAACGCTGGCCGCCGTACAGAGCAACCACGTTCACGCCGCGCATGTGTTTAGAGAATTCAGTCATTGCTTCCGCTACCTGAACAGCCAGTTCACGGGTCGGAGCAAGTACGAGGATCTGCGGTGCACGCAGGTCCGGATCAATGTTGTTCAGCAGCGGCAGCGAGAACGCTGCAGTTTTGCCGCTACCAGTCTGGGCCATGCCCAGCACGTCACGACCAGCGAGTAAATGCGGGATGCATTCAGCCTGGATCGGAGATGGTTTTTCGTAACCCAGATCGTTAAGGGATTCAAGGATAGGAGCCTTCAGGCCCAGATCTGCAAAAGTGGTTTCGAATTCAGCCATGTAGTACAAGTGCCTCGATATTAATGGCGGCCAGTCTACATAACTCGTCGTGAAAATGATTAGCAATTTTCATTGAAAAGTGTGAACCGGCTCAAAGTAGGTGTATTGACGAACAACAACGCCCTCACCAATGAAGGTGATGGCAATCAAAAGATTACGGGCTGATGTTTATGTCGTCAGCTATTGCTGGTCCGATTCTGCCAGGTCGTCTTGCTCCTGGCCCAAGAGCGATAATTCCAACAATGCATAACGGTGCTCAACGAAGTTGTGTACGTTGTTAGCAACCGCTAATTTGAACAGTGCCGTGGCGCTGTCCTTATCCCCCAGACTTAGGTAGTACTTACCTAAATAGAAGTTGGTTTCACTGAGATGCTCAGCGAGCGAGGTGTTATCCGTTGCGTCCGCCTTGAGGCGTTCCATCAGCGTTGCTTCGCTAATGTTGCCCAGGTAGAACTCGACAATGTTCCATCCCCACTGTTCCTTATCCGATTTCTCGAAGCGTTGTTTTAACGCATCTTTGGCCTGCTTTTCATCGAGCTTTCGCTCAGCGATGTAAAGCCACAGGCTACGGAAAGGATCATTAGGATCGTCATGATAAAACGCCAGCAGATCATCTTGCGCTAACTTATCACGACCGCCGTAATACAATGCGATACCGCGATTCAAGTGCGCGTAGTTGTAAGTTGGATCAAGCTCAAGTACAGAATCAAACGCTTCATAGGCAGCATCAAAATTGCCTGCCTGCGTTAAATATATGCCTAAATAATTGAATACTTCTGGCATATCAGGTCGGATTGCAAGCGCTTGTGAAAAATCATTACGCGCTAATGCCCTCAGACCGAGACTATCATACAACACTCCGCGCTCATATAAAAGCTGTGCGCGTTCGTCATCGGTTAAAGCCCGACTGGCAAGAATTTGTTCCATGCGTGCCAGAATCACTTCCTGCTGCAAAGTCGGTTGCAATGGCACTGCGAGGACTTCGCTCTTACGCCAGGCAGAGTTGCTGCATCCTGCCAGCGTTAAAGCTGTCGCAACGAAACACCAGCGCAAAAAAGGCTTCATTTCCCACTCCCGAAGACAACTATTGGATGAACGTCCTGTCCCCCGGCGGCTCAACAAGGCGTCCTGCCTGATAATAAGCCCTCCGCAAAGCGGAGGGCAAATGGCAACCTTACTCGCCCTGTTCTGCGGCCGGAGCTTCCGGCGCGGCAGCAGGCTGAGACTGCTCGGTCGCTTCTTTAATGCTTAAACGAATACGGCCCTGGCGGTCAACTTCCAGAACTTTAACCGGTACTTCCTGACCCATCTGCAGGTAATCAGTCACTTTCTCAACACGCTTATCAGCGATCTGAGAGATGTGAACCAGACCTTCTTTACCACCACCGATGGCAACGAATGCACCAAAGTCAACGATACGGGTCACTTTACCGCTGTAGATACGGCCCACTTCGATTTCTGCTGTAATCTCTTCGATACGACGAATAGCAAATTTCGCTTTCTCGCCGTCGGTTGCTGCGATTTTCACAGTACCGTCATCTTCGATTTCGATAGTGGTTCCCGTTTCTTCGGTCAGAGCACGGATAACAGAACCGCCTTTACCGATAACATCTTTGATCTTATCTGGGCTGATCTTGATCGTGTGAATACGCGGTGCGAACTGAGAAATGTCACCACGTGGCGCATTGATCGCCTGTTCCATCACGCCCAGGATGTGCAGACGTGCACCTTTAGCCTGGTTCAGAGCAACCTGCATGATCTCTTTGGTGATCCCTTCAATTTTGATATCCATCTGCAGGGCAGAGATACCTTCGCGGGAACCCGCAACTTTGAAGTCCATATCACCCAGGTGATCTTCGTCGCCCAGGATGTCAGACAGAACGACAAAGTTGTCGCCTTCTTTCACCAGACCCATCGCGATACCTGCGACAGCGGCCTTGATCGGTACACCCGCATCCATCAGCGCCAGAGAAGCACCACATACGGAAGCCATAGAAGAAGAGCCGTTGGATTCGGTGATTTCAGAAACCACACGAACGGTGTACGGGAATTTGTCAGCATCCGGCATTACAGCCAGCACACCGCGCTTCGCCAGACGACCGTGACCAATCTCACGACGCTTCGGCGAACCAACCATACCGGTTTCACCTACGGAGTACGGAGGGAAGTTGTAATGGAACAGGAAGCTGTCAGTACGCTCACCCATCAGTTCATCGATGTTCTGTGCGTCACGTGCCGTACCCAGTGTTGCTGTTACCAGCGCCTGAGTTTCACCACGGGTGAACAGTGCAGAACCGTGAGTACGTGGCAGAACGCCAGTACGAACATCCAGACCACGGATCATGTCCTTTTCACGACCATCAATACGTGGTGCGCCAGACAGCACGCGACTACGAACGACATTTTTCTCGATTGCGTGCAGGATTTCGCCCAGTTCGTTAGCGTCCAGGGCTTCGTCTTCAGCTACCAGCGTGGCGATAGTTTCAGACTTGATCACGTCAACCTGAGCATAACGCTCTTGTTTGTCGGTGATGCGGTAAGCGTCACTCAAACGAGACTCAGCCAGCGCAGCAACGCGCGCGTTCAGCGCTTCGTTTACCGCTTCAGGCTGCCAGTCCCAACGTGGTTTTCCAGCTTCTTTCACCAGATCGTTGATGTTCTGAATAACAACCTGCTGCTGGTCGTGACCAAATACCACAGCGCCCAGCATCTGATCTTCACTCAGCAGTTCAGCTTCAGATTCAACCATCAGAACCGCAGCTTCAGTACCGGCAACAACCAGGTCCAGCTTGCTTTCTTTCAGCTCTTCCTGAGTTGGGTTCAGTACGTACTGGTCGTTGATATAACCCACACGAGCAGCACCAATTGGGCCGTTGAATGGAATACCGGACAGGGAAAGTGCAGCAGATGCACCAATCATAGCAACGATGTCTGGGTTAACCTGTGGGTTAACGGAAACAACGGTAGCAATAACCTGAACTTCGTTAACGAAGCCTTCCGGGAACAGCGGACGAACCGGGCGGTCAATCAGACGCGCAATCAGGGTTTCGCCTTCGCTTGGGCGGCCTTCACGACGGAAGAAACCACCCGGGATTTTACCGGCAGCATAAGTACGCTCCTGGTAGTTTACGGTCAGAGGGAAGAAGTCCTGACCTGGTTTTGCTTTTTTCTGGCCAACAACGGTAACGAATACCGCAGTGTCATCCATGCTCACCATAACGGCAGCAGTAGCCTGACGTGCCATCATGCCGGTTTCCAGCGTGACGGTATGCTGACCATACTGGAATTTACGAACGATCGGATTCAGCAAAGTTCTGTCCTTTCTTAAATGTTTGACAGCACACCATTCGGTGTGCTGACGATTTTAACCCGACCTTCTTCGCATCCTCGCGACTAATGACAACCGACACCCCCATGGGTGAAGCCTCTCATTAGCCGCGCGAACCTCTGCAATGAAGATCATTTATAGCAACAATACAATAGTTTCCAGTGAATTGCTGCCGTCTGGTTGAAAAAAGGGGCCATCAGGCCCCCTTTTCTGAAACTCGCAAGACTTAGCGACGCAGACCCAGACGCTCGATCAGCGCGGTGTAGCGTGCAACATCTTTACGTTTCAGGTAGTCGAGCAGTTTACGACGCTGAGAAACCATGCGCAGCAGACCACGACGGCTGTGGTGATCTTTTTTGTGCTCTGCAAAGTGACCCTGCAGGTGGTTAATCTGTGCAGTCAGCAGTGCAACCTGAACTTCGGTAGAACCGCTGTCGTTAGTACCACGACCAAACTCAGAAACGATTTTAGCTTTAGCTTCAACGCTTAGAGACATTTTAAAACTCCAAAGTATAAAGAATGTAAGGATGCCAATCTCTAATTCAGCAATCCCAGTGTATACACTTCATCCTTCAAGCCGCCTCTGCGTCTGCTCACCTCAGTCACTTACTTGGGTAAGCTTCAGAGGATTCTCAGACTTGTCGCCTTGACGCAACTCGAATGATTTTGTGTATGCGCCCAGCAGATTGTTAAACAATTTGCCGGACGTTAAGCGGCGATATTCTACTCGTCTCCCCTGCTTACCGCAAGGCAAGCCGTTATGCAGGATATTCAACCACCAGACGACGCGGCGCTACACGACCCTCGTCATCCATTTCGCCCATGCCAATGAACGTATTGTTCTCGCCTTCCGTCACACGCACCAAGCCTTCATACGGGGTTTCAGTGGTACGAACTGGGTTACCATTTTTAAAGTAAACAGAAGACGTTAACGGCAAATTGACGACTGGAAAATCAGAGGCCGGACTGTCCATTGGCATCAGCAGCGGATCAAGCAAATCCGCTGTAGGGATCCCTTGTGCTTCAGCCTGCTCAACCAATGAGTAAAGATGCTCAAGCGTTACCATACGCTCAACCGGGTACTTACTCACGGCTAAACGACGCAAATAAATCACATGCGCACCACAACCCAGCTTTTCGCCCAGGTCATCGATGATAGTACGAATATAGGTCCCTTTCGAACAATGAACTTCCAGCTCTAGTTCATCACCTTCATGGCGAATGAAGAGCAGTTCATATACAGTGATTGGGCGAGCTTCGCGCGGAACCTCAATTCCTTGACGCGCATATTCGTAGAGTTTTTTACCCTGAGACTTCAACGCCGAATACATCGACGGAACCTGCAAGGTATCGCCCCGGAAACTTTCCAATGCGGCATCAAGCTGCTCGGCACTAAACGCTATCGGGCGCTCTTCAACGACCAACCCATCAGCATCGGAGGTATCGGTACGTTGGCCAAGTTTCGCAATGACACGGTAGCGTTTATCAGAATCGAGCAGATACTGAGAAAATTTTGTCGCTTCCCCCAGACAGACAGGCAACATACCTGTTGCCAGAGGGTCCAGCGCACCGGTATGTCCGGCACGGTTAGCATTATAAATTCGTTTTACTTTTTGCAGCACGTCATTGCTGGAAGCCCCTTGAGGTTTATCCAGCAGCAACACGCCGTGCACATCGCGACCGCGACGACGAGGACGACTCATCAGTCCTCCTTGCTGTCGTCCGGGTTAACACGACGCTCATCGTCATGCTTAACCACGCTTGTCACCAGGTTGGACATGCGCATACCTTCTACCAGTGAGTTGTCATAGAAGAAAGTCAATTCCGGCACGATACGCAGACGCATCGCTTTACCAAGAAGAGAGCGGATAAATCCTGACGCTTCCTGTAATGCTTTGATGCCGTTTTTCACTGCGGCTTCGTCCTGATCGTTCAGAAACGTCACGAATACTTTGGCATAGGCCAGGTCGCGAGACATTTCAACCCCCGAAACTGTCGTCATCATGCCGACACGTGGGTCTTTAATTTCACGCTGCAGGATGAGCGCAATCTCTTTCTGCATCTCCTGCGCAACGCGCTGCGGGCGACCAAATTCTTTCGCCATAATAAATTCTCCTGACAAAAAAGGGGCTATAAGCCCCTTTTGAAATTTCTTGCCGGGTGGCGCTTCGCTAACCCGGCCTACACGTTCACTAATCCTCTTCGGATTAGTCGATGCTGCGTTGGATCTCGATGATTTCGAACACTTCGATCATATCGCCCACGCGAACGTCGTTGTAGTTCTTAACGCCGATACCACATTCCATGCCGTTACGGACTTCGTTAACATCGTCTTTGAAGCGGC
Source organism: Lelliottia sp. RWM.1 (assembly GCF_016859735.1). Lineage (NCBI taxonomy): Bacteria > Pseudomonadati > Pseudomonadota > Gammaproteobacteria > Enterobacterales > Enterobacteriaceae > Lelliottia > Lelliottia sp. RWM.1. The sequence continues at coordinate 177,401 of NZ_WLVC01000002.1, forward strand.
GCAGGGATTCCAGCTCGCCTTCATAGATAACCACGTTATCACGAAGAACGCGGATTGGATTGTGACGCTTAATCGTACCTTCCGTCACCATACAACCTGCGATAGCACCGAATTTCGGCGATTTGAACACGTCACGTACTTCAGCCAGACCGATGATCTGCTGTTTCAGTTCCGGAGACAGCATACCGCTCATTGCCGCTTTCACTTCGTCGATCAGGTTATAGATGACGGAGTAGTAGCGCAGATCCAGGCTTTCAGCCTCAATAACTTTACGCGCAGAAGCATCAGCACGAACGTTGAAGCCAACCAGGATAGCATTGGATGCTGCTGCCAGGGTTGCGTCGGTTTCGGTGATACCACCTACGCCAGAACCGATGATCTTCACTTTAACTTCATCAGTAGACAGTTTCAGCAAGGAATCGGAGATCGCTTCCACAGAACCCTGAACATCCGCTTTCAGAACGATGTTCACTTCGTGAACTTCGCCTTCGGTCATGTTCGCAAACATATTCTCGAGTTTGGATTTCTGCTGACGAGCCAGTTTAACTTCACGGAATTTACCCTGACGATACAGTGCAACTTCACGTGCTTTCTTCTCGTCACGAACGACGGTAACTTCGTCACCCGCAGCAGGAACACCGGACAGACCCAGGATTTCTACTGGAATGGATGGACCCGCTTCCAGAACTTCCTGGCCCAGTTCGTTACGCATCGCACGAACACGACCGTATTCGAAACCACACAGTACGATATCGCCTTTGTTCAGCGTACCTTCACGAACCAGAACTGTGGCTACCGGACCACGACCTTTATCCAGGAAGGATTCGATAACTGCACCGCTCGCCATACCTTTACGGATAGCTTTCAGCTCCAGAACTTCAGCCTGCAGCAGGATTGCGTTAAGGAGGTCGTCGATACCCGTACCCGCTTTTGCAGAAACAGGGATGAACTGAGCCTCACCGCCCCACTCTTCCGGCATAACACCGTACTGAGACAGTTCGTTTTTAACGCGATCCAGATCGGCTTCTGGTTTATCGATCTTGTTCACAGCAACAACCAGCGGAACCTGCGCTGCTTTCGCATGCTGGATAGCTTCGATAGTCTGCGGCATCACGCCGTCGTCTGCTGCAACAACCAGAACAACGATATCTGTAGCCTGAGCACCACGAGCACGCATTGAGGTAAATGCGGCGTGACCTGGGGTATCCAGGAAGGTGATCATGCCATTTTCAGTTTCTACATGGTATGCACCGATATGCTGTGTAATACCACCCGCTTCACCGGAGGCTACTTTCGTAGAACGAATGTAGTCGAGCAGAGATGTTTTACCATGGTCAACGTGGCCCATGATGGTCACAACTGGTGCACGTGGCTCAGCTGCAGCGCCGGTGTCACGGTCGCTCATTACTGCTTCTTCCAGCTCGTTTTCACGACGCAGGATAACTTTATGGCCCATCTCTTCAGCAACCAGCTGTGCTGTTTCCTGATCGATAACCTGGTTGATGGTTGCCATTGCACCCAGTTTCATCATCGCTTTGATGACCTGAGAACCTTTAACTGCCATCTTGTTCGCCAAATCGCCAACGGTGATGGTTTCGCCGATGACAACATCACGGTTAACAGCCTGAACCGGCTTCTGGAAGCCCTGCTGCAGAGCGGAGCCTTTACGCTTACCGCCTTTACCGCCACGAACCGCTGCACGCGCTTCTTCGCGATCAGCTTTAGATTCAGCGTGCTTGTTGCCTTTCTTCTGAGGACGCGCAGCTTTTGAAGCTGTACGGGCACGACCACGACCACCTTCAACTTCACGGTCATTGTCGTCTTCAGCCTGGCGAGCATGCTGGGAAGTGGTTACATGATAGTCACTGGAATCTTCTGAAGGTGCTTCAGTCGTTTCAGTCCAGCCTTTCTCATTTGATTCCGCCATGCGACGAGCTTCTTCAGCTACGCGACGAGCATCTTCTTCGAGCTTGCGACGGGCTTCTTCTTCCGCTTTACGCTTCAGCTCGGCAGCTTCATTTTCACGGCGGGCTTTTTCTGCCTGGGCGGTTTTGGTCATTTCGTCTGTCTGTTGATTGCTCACTTTGTCTTTTTCCGCAGCTTCACGCTTCGCTTTATCACTTGCGTCGCGTTTCGCTTTTTCTGCGGCCTCACGTTCAGCTTTTAATTCTGCCTCACGTTTGGCGATTGCTTCCGCCTCACGCTGAGCTTGTTCTTCCGCTTCACGCTGTGCCTGCTCTTCCGCAGCGAGGCGTTCAGCCTCTTGCGGATCACGTTTTACAAAGGTGCGCGTCTTGCGGACTTCGATTTGTACCGATTTACTTTTTCCACCGGTACCTGGAATATTCAACGTGCTGCGCGTTTTACGCTGCAACGTCAGCTTGTCAGGCGTAGAACCGTGTTCACGGTTCAAATGCGCTAACAGCGTTTGTTTCTCGTGCGCAGTCACCGAGTCATCAGCGGACTTCGGGATCCCTGCATCAGCAAATTGCTGTACCAGGCGGTCCACGGAGGTCTGAATCTCGGCAGCCAGCGATTTTACAGTTACATCAGTCATGCTGTTCCTTCCTGCTACAGTTTATTACGCTTCGTCGCCGAACCAGCAAATATTACGTGCGGCCATGATGAGTTCGCCGGCTTTCTCGTCGGTTAAACCTTCGATATCAGCCAGGTCATCAACGCCTTGCTCAGCGAGATCTTCCAGCGTACAAACACCACGGGCAGCCAGCTTGAACGCAATCGCACGATCAAGACCTTCCAGATTCAGCAGGTCATCAGCCGGCTTGTTATCACCTAGGCTTTCTTCCTGAGCCAGTGCCAGGGTGGTCAGTGCGTTTTTAGCGCGTTCACGCAGGGCTTCAACGGTGGATTCATCCAGACCGTCAATTTCCAGCAGCTCTTTCATTGGCACATAGGCCAGTTCTTCCAGCGTAGAGAAGCCTTCTTCGACCAGGACAGTGGCGAAATCTTCGTCAATATCCAGGTATTTCGTGAAGGTATCAATTGCCGCATGGGCTTCAGCCTGATGCTTAGCCTGCAGGTCATCAACCGTCATTACGTTGAGTTCCCAGCCACTCAGTTGCGAAGCCAGACGAACGTTCTGACCGTTACGACCGATAGCCTGTGCAAGGTTACCAGCTTCAACGGCGATATCCATGGTGTGCTTATCTTCGTCTACCACGATGGACGCAACATCTGCCGGAGCCATCGCATTGATCACGAACTGCGCCGGATTATCATCCCACAGAACAATATCGATACGCTCGCCGCCCAGCTCTGTAGAAACAGCCTGAACACGCGCACCACGCATGCCGACACAAGCACCTACTGGATCGATACGTTTGTCATTGGTTTTCACAGCGATTTTCGCACGAGAACCAGGATCACGAGCCGCAGCTTTAATTTCGATTACTTCTTCGCCGATTTCTGGCACTTCGATACGGAACAGTTCAACCAGCATTTCTGGTTTAGAACGGGTCACGAACAGCTGTGCACCACGAGCTTCCGGACGGACGGCATACAGAACACCACGGATACGGTCGCCTGGACGGAAGTTTTCACGTGGCAACATATCTTCACGCAGGATAACCGCTTCAGCGTTGCTACCCAGATCCAGAGAGATATTGTCACGGTTAACTTTTTTCACCACACCAGTGATGATTTCGCCTTCATGCTCACGGAACTGATCGACAACCATAGCTCGTTCAGCTTCACGTACTTTCTGTACGATAACCTGTTTTGCCGTTTGGGTCGTGATACGGTCGAAAGTGACAGATTCAATCTGATCTTCAACATACTCACCGACATTCAGGCTTTCGTCTTCAAAACGCGCCGCTTCCAGCGTGATTTCTTTGGTCGGTTGAGTCACTTCTTCAACAATCACCCAACGACGGAAAGTATCGAAGTCACCGCTTCTACGATCGATTTCTACGCGAACATCGATCTCTTGTTCATATTTTTTCTTGGTTGCTGTAGCCAGTGCACTTTCCAGCGCTTCGAAAATCTTCTCACGCGGCAGTGATTTCTCGTTGGAGACGGCTTCAACAACAGCCAAAATTTCTTTGTTCATCGCGGGCTTTTCACCTCAATCCAGACTGTTAAAAGTGGGGAACCAGGTTCGCCTTCTGGATATTACTCAGCGCGAACACTTCATCTTTGCCTTCGACTGTTACTGTGATCATCTCACCATCAACGGCCTTGATTATACCCTGCCATTTACGGCGGTTCTGTACAGCCATACGCAGAACAACTGCCACTTCTTCCCCGGTATAGCGGGTGTAGTGTTCAGCAGTGAACATAGGGCGATCGAGGCCAGGCGAGGAAACTTCCAGGTTATACGCAACAGTAATAGGATCTTCAACGTCAAGAACCGCACTAACCTGGTGGCTAACATCAGCACAATCATCAACATTGATGCCATCTTCACTATCAATGTAGATGCGCAGCGTGGATGTACGGCTGCGAATAAATTCGATGCCGACCAGTTCGTAGCCCAGTGCTTCGACTGGTGCTGTAATCATCTCTGTTAATTTTTGCTCTAATGTGGACAAGCCCACCCCCAAGACATAAAAAAAGGGCATAAAGCCCAGTTATTCTGTAGTCAGATAACAAAAAACCCCGATAAATCGGGGCTTTAGATAACTGAACCCTATAGCCGCAACTGCGGCCTGGAGCACTTTCCGAAAGAATTTTTTCAAATCCAGCTACGAAGGCGCTAAGTCTTCACAGTATATTTGAAAAAGAACTTTATAGGAAAATGGTTGCGGGGGCCGGATTTGAACCGACGACCTTCGGGTTATGAGCCCGACGAGCTACCAGGCTGCTCCACCCCGCGCCTGAAACGTGGCAAATTCTACGCGTTTTAGGTAGAAAATGCAAATAATGCTGGGATTTGGTACCGAAGACGGGACGTAAAACCGGCGCTCAGTATATTGATAGTTGACCCTGACTGTCAACCCTGTGAACTATGCGCTTTGTTGAATACACCAACGCACACTATTCTGTTCTGACACTACTGCGCCAACTGGCTTGCCGTGAGGGAAATTTTTACAAAAAACACACGAATGTCTTCCGGTCATCGGCAAAAGATGATTAAATGAAAACTCACTTATTTTGCATAAAAATGCAATAAGCGCGAAAGTGGTCTCTCTCAGTCAATCAAGCAGGGTTTTATTTTATGACGACGATTCTCAAGCATCTTCCAGCAGGTCAACGTATAGGCATCGCCTTTTCCGGTGGACTAGATACCAGCGCTGCACTGCTGTGGATGCGCCAAAAGGGAGCGGTTCCTTATGCATATACAGCGAACCTGGGTCAGCCAGATGAGGACGATTATGATGCGATTCCTCGTCGTGCCATGGAATATGGTGCAGAGAACGCACGTCTGATTGACTGCCGTAAACAACTGGTGGCTGAAGGTATTGCGGCTATCCAGTGCGGGGCATTCCATAACACGACCGGCGGCCTCACCTATTTTAACACCACGCCTTTGGGTCGTGCTGTTACCGGTACAATGCTGGTTGCAGCAATGAAAGACGATGGAGTTAACATCTGGGGCGATGGCAGCACCTATAAGGGCAACGATATTGAACGTTTTTATCGTTATGGCCTGCTGACCAATGCCGAACTGCAGATTTACAAGCCGTGGCTGGATACTGACTTCATCGACGAGCTGGGTGGCCGTCATGAAATGTCTGAGTTCATGATCGCCTGCGGTTTTGATTACAAAATGTCAGTGGAAAAAGCTTATTCCACCGACTCCAACATGCTGGGTGCAACACACGAAGCAAAAGATCTCGAATTCCTTAACTCCAGCGTGAAGATCGTTAACCCGATCATGGGTGTGAAATTCTGGGATGAAGACGTCAAAATCCCGGCAGAAGAAGTGACTGTACGTTTTGAACGTGGCCATCCGGTTGCCCTGAACGGCAAAACCTTCTCCGATGATGTAGAGCTAATGCTGGAAGCTAACCGTATCGGTGGTCGTCACGGTCTGGGTATGAGCGATCAGATTGAGAACCGTATTATCGAAGCAAAAAGCCGTGGCATCTATGAAGCTCCGGGGATGGCGCTGCTGCATATCGCTTACGAGCGTTTACTGACGGGTATTCATAACGAAGATACTATCGAACAGTATCACTCCCATGGCCGCCAGTTGGGTAAACTGCTGTATCAGGGCCGCTGGTTTGATCCGCAGGCACTGATGTTGCGTGATGCTCTGCAGCGTTGGGTTGCAAGTGCAATCACGGGTGAAGTCACACTGGAACTGCGTCGTGGTAACGACTACTCCATTCTGAATACTGTATCAGACAATCTGACTTACAAAGCAGAGCGTCTGACCATGGAGAAAGGTGAGTCTGTGTTCTCTCCTGACGATCGTATTGGTCAATTGACCATGCGTAATCTGGACATTACCGATACCCGCGAGAAGCTGTTCAACTATATTGAAACAGGTCTGCTTTCCGCTAGCTCCGGTAACGGTCTGCCGCAGGTCGAAAATCTGGAACACAGCGATAAGAAATAATCGCTAAGACAGAATGCAAAAAGCACCTTCGGGTGCTTTTTTTGTTGTGCACAGAAAACCCCCAGCTAGGCTGGGGGTTCCGGAAAGCTTTCAGCTTTGAGCCAGTTATTAAAACCCCTTTTGATTTGTTAAAACACCTTGCGGTCTGGCAACTGCAAGAGTCAAACAAGAAATCAAAAGGGGGTCCCAATGAGGGACGAAAAGAGCTTAGCGCACACCCGATGGAACTGTAAATATCACATAGTTTTTGCGCCGAAATACCGAAGGCAGGCGTTCTACGGAGAGAAGCGTAGAGCAATAGGCGGGATTTTGAGAAAGCTATGTAAATGGAAAAACGTACGAATTCTGGAAGCGGAATGTTGCGCAGATCATATCCATATGCTTGTGGAGATCCCACCGAAAATGAGTGTGTCGGGTTTTATGGGATATCTGAAGGGAAAGAGTAGCCTGATGCTGTATGAGCAGTTTGGAGATCTGAAGTTCAAATACAGAAACAGGGAGTTCTGGTGTCGGGGTTACTATGTGGATACGGTAGGGAAGAACACGGCGAAGATACAGGAATACATAAAGCACCAGCTTGAAGAGGATAAAATGGGAGAGCAGTTATCGATCCCTTATCCGGGTAGCCCGTTTACGGGCCGTAAGTAAAGAAGTTGGATGCAAATGTCAGATCGTATGCGCCTGTTAGGGCGCGGCTGGTAACAGAGCCTTACAGGCGCATTTGAAAAACCTCCGGCTATGCCGGAGGATATTTATTTAACGGCCAAGGAGAACCGATCCATGTACTTTTCTTCAGGCGAAAAAAAGACATCTTTCGATGTCTCTTTTTCGGAATATTGGTACCGAGGACGGGACTTGAACCCGTAAGCCCAATCGGGCACTACCACCTCAAGGTAGCGTGTCTACCAATTCCACCACCTCGGCACAGATACAACTTTTAGTGCGGGATATCGCTGGTCGGCTTAGCCGGTTCAGCTGGCTGAGTCTGCTCAGTTTTAGACGGAGCATTCAGATTTTCCCACTCGCTTCCTTTACTGGTCTTGTTGCTGTTGATATTGCCCAGCGCCAGACTGATGATGAAGAACAGCGTAGCCAGAATCGCCGTTGTGCGGGTCATGAAGTTCGCAGAACCACTTGAACCAAACAGCGTACCAGAAGCGCCTGCTCCGAAGGAGGCTCCCATATCAGCGCCTTTACCTTGCTGCAGCATAATCAGCGCTACAAGAGCGATGGCTACAATAAGGAAAACAACCAAAAGAGCTTCGTACATAATCAACCTGTTCCTTGCGGATTTGCCGCATACCAATGCTTCGACCAATTTAGCAGGATTTTTGTTTCCCACTGAAGCGGGTGTGAATACTAACCAAAGCGCATGACCCACGCAAGCGCAATTTTGATGCATTGTATCAAGTGAGGAAAAAAACAGCAAAAAGCGATTATTTGCTCAAAACAAAGGCGGCAAGCGCCGCCTTTTTAAACACTTACAGTGCAACGTTATGCAGCTTTCACCGCATCTGCAATACGATGCGCAAATTCATTGACCTGCGTTTCGTCTTCACCTTCCACCATGACACGGATTAGCGGTTCAGTTCCTGACTTACGCAGAAGGACGCGCCCACGATTACCCAGTGACGCTTCGACTTCTGCCATCACCGCTTTCACATTCTCATTCTCCAGCGGATCGCCGTGACCTGCAGTGAATCGAACGTTGACCAAAATCTGTGGGAACATTTTCATTCCACTGCACAGGTCATGCAGGCTCATATGATTACGCACCATCGCTGCAACCACCTGAAGCCCAGCCACAATCCCATCACCAGTGGTGGTTTTATCAAGCAGGATCACATGACCAGAGTTTTCAGCACCAATACGCCAGCCTTTCTCCTGGAGTTTTTCCAGTACGTAGCGGTCACCTACTTTTGCACGTGCAAACGGTATGCCTAGCTGTTTCAGCGCCAGTTCAAGCCCCATGTTGCTCATCAGGGTCCCAACAGCACCACCACGCAGTTGCCCCTGACGAAGGCCTTCACGGGCAATGATATACAGGATCTGATCGCCATCGACCTTGTTGCCTTCATGATCAACCATGATGACACGGTCACCATCACCATCCAGGGCAATCCCCAAATCGGCTTTTTCAGCAAGGACACGCGCCTGCAGGGCACGAACGTCCGTCGCCCCCACTTCTTCGTTGATATTCAGACCATCAGGCTCGCAGCCAATGGTGATGACCTTCGCACCCAGCTCGCGGAAAACATTCGGTGCAATGTGGTAGGTCGCACCATTAGCGCAGTCCACCACAATCTTCAGATGAGCCAGGCTTAATTCGTTAGGGAATGTCCCTTTGCAAAATTCGATGTAACGACCAGCAGCATCAACAATACGGCTGGCTTTACCCAGTTCCGCTGAGTCTACACAGGTAATCTCTTTTTCCATTTCAGCTTCAATGGCCTCTTCGACTTCATCCGGCAGCTTAGTGCCGTCAATGGAGAAGAACTTGATCCCATTATCATAAAATGGGTTATGGGATGCTGAGATCACAATCCCTGCTTCCGCACGAAAAGCACGCGTCAGATAAGCCACTGCGGGTGTTGGCATTGGGCCAGTGAAAGAGGCTGACAGCCCGGCAGCGGCAAGACCCGCTTCCAGAGCTGACTCCAGCATATAGCCCGAAATGCGGGTGTCTTTGCCAATAATGATTTTACGGGAGCCGTGGCGCGCCAGCACCTTCCCCGCAGCCCAACCCAGCTTCAGGACAAAATCTGGAGTGATTGGTGTATCGCCCACACGACCACGGATACCATCAGTGCCAAAATATTTACGATTACTCATAGCGTTTGTTTTCCTTCGCTGCCAGTGTAGCTTCAACCACACGCATGGCTTCTACTGTCTCTTTAACGTCGTGGACACGAATAATGTGCGCACCTTGCATTGCCGCAATCACCGCGCAAGCCAGACTGCCACTCAGGCGTTCACTTGGCCCAACATTCAATAATTGCCCTACCATCGACTTTCTCGACATGCCCACCAAGAGGGGCAAGTCAAAATGGTGAAATTCGGATAAACGAGCAAGTAACGCGTAATTATGCGACAGATTTTTACCGAAACCGAACCCTGGGTCGAGCAGCAATTTCTCTTTTGCGATACCCGCACGTTCACAACGGTCGATTTGCTCAATAAAGTAGCGATTCACATCGGCATAAACATCGTCATATTTTGGGGCTTCCTGCATGGTTTTTGGCTGCCCCTGCATGTGCATCAGACACACAGGTAAACCTGTTTCGGCGGCAGCGTTCAGCGCCCCCGGTTCAGTCAGCGAGCGAATATCATTAATAATGTGGACGCCAGCTCGCGCCGATTCGCGGATAACGTCTGGTTTTGAGGTATCGACAGAAATCCATACCTCAAAACGCTGAGCAATAGCTTCGACGACAGGGATAACGCGGGCCAGTTCCTCTTCGACGGAGACGTCTGCAGCACCAGGACGAGTCGACTCCCCACCGATGTCAATGATTGTCGCGCCCGCGTTAATCATCAGATTCGCGTGTTTAACGGCCTCAATCAACGTGTTATGCGTTCCGCCATCAGAAAAGGAGTCAGGCGTAACGTTCAGGATCCCCATCACATGTGGATGTGAGAGATCGAGAAACGAATCCTGGGCATAAAGTTTCATGGCTAACTCCCTGTTATTTTTATGGTTAAACGAATAAGAAAAACCCCGGAGCAAGCTCCAGGGTTTCAGGCGAAGATATCATCATCTACAGCAGTGACTTACTTGTCATCCAACTGTTCTGACATGGTATTACCCGGGTTCGGCGTACGAGGTTCATCAACCGGACGCGGCGCACGCGGAGTGCCATTATTGTCAGAATTATTGGACGTACCTGGATCTTCCCAGCCCGCTGGCGGACGCACTTCACGGCGAGCCATCAGGTCATCAATCTGAGGAGCATCAATAGTCTCATATTTCATGAGCGCATCTTTCATTGAGTGCAGAATATCCAGATTGTCGTTCAGAATCTCACGAGCACGGCCATAGTTACGTTCAACCAGTAATTTTACTTCCTGGTCAATGATACGTGCTGTCTCATCAGACATGTGTTTTGCCTTCGCGACAGAACGGCCCAGGAATACTTCACCCTCTTCCTCTGCATACAGCAGTGGACCAAGTTTGTCGGAGAAGCCCCACTGAGTCACCATGTTACGCGCCAGGTTAGTCGCAACTTTAATATCGTTAGACGCACCGGTAGAAACATGCTCTACGCCGTAGATAATCTCTTCTGCCAGACGACCGCCATACAACGTTGAAATCTGACTTTCCAGTTTCTGACGACTTGCACTGATTGCATCACCTTCCGGAAGGAAGAATGTGACACCCAGAGCACGACCACGAGGGATGATCGTCACTTTATGCACCGGATCGTGTTCCGGAACCAGACGACCAATGATCGCGTGACCTGCTTCGTGGTACGCCGTAGATTCTTTCTGCGCTTCCGTCATCACCATGGAGCGACGTTCCGCACCCATCATGATTTTGTCTTTCGCTTTCTCGAACTCCACCATGGAGACCACACGCTTGTTACCACGAGCCGCAAACAGTGCTGCTTCGTTGACAAGGTTAGCCAGATCCGCGCCGGAGAAGCCCGGAGTACCACGCGCAATGATTGCCGCGTCAATGTCTGGGGCCAGTGGTACACGACGCATATGAACTTTCAGGATCTGTTCACGGCCACGCACATCTGGCAGACCAACCACAACCTGGCGGTCGAAACGGCCTGGACGCAGCAGCGCTGGGTCAAGTACGTCAGGACGGTTAGTCGCGGCGATAACGATAATACCCTCGTTACCTTCGAAACCATCCATCTCAACCAGCATCTGGTTCAGTGTCTGTTCACGTTCATCGTGACCGCCACCCAGACCTGCGCCACGCTGGCGGCCTACGGCGTCGATTTCATCGATAAAGATAATACAAGGGGCTGCTTTCTTGGCCTGTTCGAACATGTCACGCACACGAGATGCGCCGACACCCACGAACATTTCAACGAAATCAGAACCCGAAATAGTAAAGAACGGAACTTTAGCTTCACCCGCGATGGCTTTCGCCAACAGCGTTTTACCGGTCCCTGGAGGCCCCACCATCAGGACACCTTTCGGGATTTTGCCGCCCAGCTTCTGGAAACGACTTGGCTCACGCAGGTATTCAACCAACTCACCCACTTCTTCTTTTGCTTCGTCACAACCCGCGACATCCGCAAATGTGGTCTTGATCTGGTCTTCCGTCAGCATGCGCGCCTTACTTTTACCGAACGACATGGCACCTTTGCCACCTCCGCCCTGCATTTGGCGCATGAAGAAGATCCAGACGCCAATAAGAAGCAGCATCGGGAACCAGGATATGAAGATCGAAGCCAGCAAGCTCGGCTCTTCCGGCGGCTCACCTACCACCTTGACGTTTTTAGTCAGAAGGTTATCAAGCAGCTTAGGATCGTTCACCGGGATGTAAGTCGTGTAACGGTTACTATCTTTCTTGGTAACGTTGATCTCACGTCCGTTGATACGCGCTTCGCGAACCTGGTCCTGATTGACCTCTTGCAGGAAGGTAGAATAATCCACCTTGCGGCCATTCGACTCGCTGGGCCCAAAGCTCTGGAATACTGACATCAGCACAACGGCAATGACCAGCCAGAGAATTAGGTTTTTCGCCATGTCACTCAAGGGATTAACCTCACATTACAACTGTGTTAAAAACAGCGTCAGGATACTCTATATCCAGTTTCATTCAAACTTTCGCCTGAAATCTACCGGTTATCATTTTCGCCCGGACGCTACAATATACACTTCACGAGAACGCGCTCGGGAAGAGTCCGGCTTACGAACTTTCACCTTCGCAAACAGGGAGCGAATTTCCTTCAGATACTCCTCGAAACCTTCGCCTTGAAACACCTTCACAACAAAACTACCACCAGGCGCTAGTACATCACGACACATTTCTAACGCTAGCTCCACCAAATACATGGCGCGGGGGATATCCACCGCCGGTGTTCCACACATATTTGGTGCCATATCTGACATGACAACCTGGACCTTACTATCACCTACGCGTTCAAGTAACGCTTTCAGCACTAATTCATCACGAAAATCGCCCTGAAGGAAGTCCACACCAACGATTGGATCCATCGGTAAAAGATCGCATGCGATGATTCGTCCCGTTCCACCGATCTGCGTTACAGCATACTGAGACCATCCTCCGGGTGCTGCACCGAGGTCGACAACGGTCATTCCCGGTTTAAAAAGTTTGTCACTTTGCTGTATTTCATCAAGTTTAAACCAGGCGCGGGAACGTAACCCCTTTTTCTGCGCCTGGAGAACATATTTATCGCTAAAGTGTTCCTGGAGCCAGCGGCTGGAGCTGGCAGAACGCTTTTTACCTGTCATTTAACATTTCCGTCCTGGTTCATCGTAACGTGCCTGTGACGTAAATTTCTACGCAGCTATTTGGCGATATAAGGGAGATGGCGGTAGAATGAACCGTTTTCAATCCCAACGTAAGCAAAAATATACGATGAATCTGAGTACTAAACAAAAACAGCACCTTAAAGGTCTGGCACATCCGCTCAAGCCTGTAGTTATGCTTGGCAACAATGGTTTGACCGAAGGGGTGCTTGCCGAGATTGAACAAGCGCTGGAACACCACGAGCTGATCAAGGTGAAAATCGCCTCTGAAGACAGAGACACTAAAACCCTGATCGTGGAAGCCATCGTGCGCGAAACCGGTTCCTGTAACGTACAGGTCATCGGTAAAACGCTGGTGCTCTATCGCCCGTCTAAAGAGCGTAAAATCTCGCTGCCACGCTAAGAATATCCTGAATCGAACACATTATCTGTGTAAAACGAGGGATTTCTGTTAGCAGGTGAGCAAAATGCCATGCTCTTTGAGTTGATAAAAGGCCGCTATGCGGCCTTTTTCCTTTCTTTACAATGTATCAACATCTTAGTAGAGATGCGAATTACAGGTACTCAACCTTGATAATTTCGTACTCTACTTCGCCACCCGGTGTACGGATAACGACAACATCATCTTGCTCTTTACCAATCAAACCACGAGCAATAGGTGAGTTCACAGAAATTAAATTCTGCTTAAAATCTGCCTCGTCGTCACCCACGATGCGGTAAGTCTGCTCTTCATCATTATCCAGGTTCAACACCTTCACAGTGGAACCAAAGATCACGCGGCCATTGTTCGGTATCTTAGTGATGTCGATGACCTGTGCATTAGACAATTTAGCTTCGATATCTTTGATCCGACCTTCGCAGAATCCTTGCTGCTCACGCGCGGCGTGATATTCCGCATTCTCTTTCAAATCGCCATGCTCACGCGCGTCTGCGATAGCAGCGATAATTTCAGGGCGACGGACGGATTTCAGAAAATCCAGCTCTTCGCGTAGTTTTTCAGCACCACGTAAGGTCATCGGAATAGCTTGCATTGTTATACCTCTTAAACATTCCTGTTGGGGGAAGCGTCACCTACCCCGGCCCCTGTACTCATGTCTATCAATGCCATGAGTGAGCCAGAAGCAAAAAGAAAACCGACCCGGAAGCAAAGCCCCAGGCCAGCAGCAATTTTTCATTTTGATAAGTATTTTACCCTGAAGTTCACTATGGGTCATCGTTTACTTTGCAGGGGGTTGCGCCGTAGTATGGCGGTTTGTTTCCGGGTTGTTAGCGCGAGATTATGCGATTTTCCAGATTTATCATCGGATTGACTGCCAGTATAACGTTCACCGCTCAGGCCGCGAATGTTGATGAATACATTAATCAGTTGCCAGCTGGGGCTAACCTTGCACTGGTTGTACAAAAAATCGGGGCACAAGCACCCGAGATAGACTATCACAGCCAGCAAATGGCGCTGCCTGCCAGTACCCAGAAAGTGATCACTGCACTTGCTGCACTGCTCCAGTTGGGGCCGGATTTTCGTTTTACCACTACGCTAGAGAGCAAAGGTAACGTTAATGACGGCGTACTGAAAGGCGATCTTATCGCCCGGTTTGGCGGCGATCCAACCTTTAAACGCCAGGATATCCGCAATATGGTTGCGGTATTGAAAAAATCGGGCATTCAGAAAATCGACGGTAATGTGCTGATCGACACGTCGATTTTTGCCAGCCATGATAAAGCACCGGGCTGGCCATGGAACGACATGACACAGTGTTTTAGCGCACCGCCGGCAGCGGCGATTGTCGACCGCAACTGCTTCTCTGTTTCGCTCTATAGCGCCCAAAAACCGGATGATCTCGCATTCATTCGGGTCGCGTCCTATTACCCGGTCACCATGTTCAGCCAGGTTCGCACCCTGGCAAAAGGCTCACCGGATGCACAGTATTGCGAGCTGGATGTCGTACCTGGCGACCTTAATCGCTTTACGCTCACTGGCTGCCTGACACAGCGTACCGATCCGCTGCCCCTGGCATTCGCTATTCAGGACGGTGCGAGCTACGCTGGCGCAATCCTTAAAGACGAACTGAAACAAGCTGGCATAACCTACTCGGGCACGCTTTTGCGTCAGACTCAGGCCAATCAACCCGGTACAGTCATCGCCAGCAAGCAGTCTGCACCTCTGCATGACCTGCTTAAGATTATGCTGAAAAAATCGGACAACATGATTGCCGATACTGTCTTTCGTATGATTGGACATGCACGTTTCGGCGTGCCTGGAACATGGCGAGCGGGATCCGATGCCGTACGTCAGATCCTGCGTCAGCAGGCCGGGATCGACCTTGGCAATACGATTGCCGTCGATGGTTCAGGGTTATCGCGCCATAATTTGATTTCCCCGGCAACAATGATGCAAGTTCTTCAGTACATTGCTCAACACGACACTGAGCTAAACTTTATCTCAATGCTGCCTCTTGCCGGGTACGACGGCTCACTCCAGTACCGCGCAGGTCTTCATGCTGCGGGTGTAGATGGTAAAGTCTCAGCGAAAACAGGTTCACTGCAAGGGGTGTACAACCTTGCAGGCTTTATCACTACTGCCAGCGGCCAACGCATGGCTTTTGTGCAGTATCTTTCCGGCTATGCCGTCGAACCGACAGACCAGCGAAATCGTCGTATCCCACTGGTACGCTTCGAGAGCAGGCTCTATAAGGACATCTACCAGAATAACTAGTGATGAAACTACTCATTGTTGAAGACGATTTATTGCTCCAGGAAGGGCTGGCTCTTGCACTCACGAGTGAAGGATACGCACTGGACTGTGCGGCTACCGCCGCAGAAGCAGACTCACTGATCCAAAGTGGTGAGTACAGCCTGGTGATCCTGGATTTGGGTTTGCCTGACAAAGACGGTGC
This sequence comes from Lelliottia sp. RWM.1, assembly GCF_016859735.1. Lineage (NCBI taxonomy): Bacteria > Pseudomonadati > Pseudomonadota > Gammaproteobacteria > Enterobacterales > Enterobacteriaceae > Lelliottia > Lelliottia sp. RWM.1. Next base: position 193,271 of record NZ_WLVC01000002.1, read on the forward strand.
AACGCTATTGAGTCAATGGCGTCGACGCGGTGTAAGTAATCCCGTACTGATCCTGACAGCACGCGATGCACTTGAAGACCGAATCAACGGACTGGACTCCGGTGCTGATGACTATCTGGTAAAACCCTTTGCTCTGGCAGAATTACAGGCGCGTGCCCGCGCCTTGATTCGTCGTTATCAGGGACACAGTGATAATCAGCTTACCGATGGCGATCTCACGCTAAACCTGCAAACCCAGCAGGTGTTACGTCAATCTCAGCCGGTTGAAGTCACTCCAAAAGAATTCGCGTTGTTAGCACGCCTGATAATGCGTTCAGGCCAAACGGTGCACCGCGAAACATTACAGCAGGACATCTATTCCTGGCAGGACGATCCGGGATCAAACACGCTTGAAGTTCATATTCATAACCTGCGGCGTAAGCTGGGCAAAGACAGAATCAAAACTGTTCGCGGTGTTGGCTATCGCCTGGAGAGCCAGAAATGAACAGCATGCGTCGGCGATTAATGGTGCTGCTGGCGCTAATTCTGCTCTTCTTCCAGTTGATCAGCGTCGTCTGGCTCTGGCACGAAAGCCGCGAGCAAATCAGCTTTCTGGTCAATGAAACACTCTCAGCAAAATCACGAAATCATCATGTAGAGAAAGAAATCAGGGAAGCAATCGCTTCGTTGCTGGTTCCTTCTCTGGTGATGGTGAGTTTCACCTTGCTCTTCTCCTTCTGGGCCGTGACCTGGATAACGCGGCCACTTAACAAATTGCGCGATAGCCTTGCTAACCGTTCAGCGGATAATCTCACTCCTCTTCCTATGTATTCTGATATGGAAGAGATTGGGGCCGTCACCACCTCCTTAAATCAGTTACTGGCCCGGCTCGACCATACGATCCAGCAGGAACGCCTGTTTACCGCCGATGCCGCCCATGAACTACGTACGCCACTGGCAGGCATCCGCCTTCACCTTGAGCTAATGGCCCAGTCAGGCACTGCGCAAGCGACTTCGCTGGTTAATCGTATCGATCAGCTCATGCACACCGTAGAACAACTTCTGATGCTGGCTCGAGCAGGACAGGCGATGGCGAGCGGCCACTACGATACCGTGCGCTGGACCGAGAATATTATTACGCCGTTATCACTGGAGCATGATTTCAGAGAGCACAATGTCGTTTGGCCTGCCAATAGCGAACTGATCGTTCAGGGAGATGCGGTTTTATTACGATTGATGTTGCGTAACTTACTGGAGAATGCTGCCCGGTATAGCCCGGAAAAGACAACTATTACCGTCTCACTGGAAGCGGTCGACGGAGGAACACAGGTCAGTGTGCGTGATCAAGGTCCGGGCATTGACGAAGCGCACAGGCAGTCGATAACCGAACCTTTCCGCCGACTGGATCAACGTTATGGAGGGAGCGGGCTTGGGTTAAGCATCGTTCAGCGTATTGTTCAACTCCATCACGGCAAACTCACGCTTGATAACCACCCTGATGGCGGGCTGTTAGTCAGTTGCTGGTTACCCTCAACATTGAGTTAAAAAAAAGCCCCCTTTGAACAGGGGGCTTTTTGCAGGAATTAGTGCTTGTAGATGAATTCGACGCCTTCTTCGTCGTCTTCATCCCAATCATCATCCCAGTCTTCATCATCTTCTTCAGTTTCCAGCTCTTCGAGCTGCTGGCGATGGTAGTCATCCCACATGAATTCCACTTTTTCAGGCTGTTTAACGTCTTCAGCCTGAGCAACTGGATTCTCGATGATAAAGGTCATCACATCCCAGCACAGATCTTTCACGCCGACCTGGCTTGCAGCGGAAATCAGGTAGTATTTCTCTTCCCAACCCATCGCTTCAGCAATCGCTTTCGCTTTCGCCTCAGCTTCTGCTTTATCCATCAGGTCGATTTTGTTAAAGACCAGCCAGCGTGGCTTAGATGCCAGCTTATCGCTGTATTTTTCCAGCTCGCCAATGATGATACGGGCGTTCTCAACCGGGTCAGAACCGTCGATTGGGTCGATATCAATGAGATGCAGCAACACACGGCAACGCTCGAGGTGTTTCAGGAAACGAATCCCCAGACCTGCACCTTCAGCAGCCCCTTCTATCAGACCTGGAATATCTGCAACCACGAAGCTCTTCTCGTTATCCATACGAACAACGCCAAGGCTTGGTACAAGCGTGGTAAATGGATAATCCGCCACTTTCGGCTTGGCTGCAGAAACAGCGCGGATGAAAGTCGATTTACCCGCGTTTGGCATACCCAGCATACCGACGTCTGCCAGCAGCATCAGCTCCAGTTGCAGGTCGCGTTTGTCGCCCGGCGTCCCCATCGTCTTCTGGCGCGGAGAACGGTTCACAGATGATTTAAAACGACTGTTGCCCAGGCCATGCCAACCGCCCTTTGCCACCATCAGACGCTGACCATGCTTGGTCATATCACCCATGGTTTCACCAGTCCCCTGGTCGATGACACGTGTACCTACAGGTACTTTGATAGTGACATCCTTACCACGTTTGCCAGTACAATCGCGGCTCTGGCCATTTTGGCCACGTTCAGCACGGAAGGACTTTTCAAAGCGGTAGTCGATCAGTGTATTGAGGTTTTCGTCCGCCTCTAACCACACGTCACCACCATCACCGCCGTCGCCGCCGTCAGGACCGCCACGGGGTATATATTTTTCACGGCGGAAGCTCACGCAACCATTACCGCCATCACCTGCTACCACCAGGATCGTTGCTTCATCAACAAACTTCATTTTACTCTCCGTAAATCATTCGCCTGAGCGGGGGACAACTACAACCGCTTCATTTTTGCGCCAACGCCCCCAGAGACGATGACCAATGGCGGAATACATCGCGCCCGCAACCACGACAAACGCACCGAGATAACCCAACAGGTTTAACATCGGCTTGACGAAGAAATCGGGCCAGGCCATTGATAACAAATCTGAAAATAACAGCGTAAACAGCGGAGTCAGCGTAATTAACGCACTCACCTGCGCTGCCTGCCAACGCGCCATAGCTTCAGCTAGCGCGCCATAACCGACCAGCGTATTAAGCCCACAGAAAATGAGGCACGCCAGTTGCCAGTCGCTTAGCTGAGAAATCACACCCGGCTTTGCTAACGGCAATAATGCTATTGTACACAAAGTGTACAGTAAAAAGAGGATCTGCTGTGAGGCTAGTCTACGCAATAACACCTTTTGCGCGACGCCGTAGCTCACCCATACTGTTGCCGCGCCTACACCAAAAATCACACCCCAGGTGTAATCTGTCAGGCGGGTAAAAATTTCTACCAAACTGGTGTTAAAGAACATCACCAGGCCACACAACAGCATACTCGCCCCGACAATCTGCGTGCCGCGCATCTTCTCTTTCAGGATGAAGACACTGGCGACCATCATGCCAACGGGTGAAAGTTGACCGATCACCTGCGACGCGGTAGGGCTAAGATATTGCAGGGAAGAACTGAACAGAATGAAATTACCGAACAGACCACCTGTTGCAATGGCAAGCAGCACAAGCCAACGAGGTTTGCGAAAAACCCGCAGTGGCGGAAGCTTTCCTTTGATAGCCAGGATAGCACCAAGGCCAATGCTTGCCATCAGGAAGCGATAGAACACCACCGTAGGGGGTTCCATCACTTCCAAAACCTGCTTCATTGCAATTGGCAATGCCCCCCAGCATATCGCTGTTGTAAGCGCCAAAAGGATACCAATGCCGGCCTGCTGCTTCATGCCCGTTTTCCCTGCAGAAAATTTTACGGACTTCTAATGTAAAAAGCCCCGCAACACGTTGCGGGGCTTTAATCCGTTACCGGACCACGAAAAACTTACTCAGCAACGATGCTGATGTATTTACGGTTGTTCGGGCCTTTAACTTCAAATTTCACTTTACCGTCTGCTTTAGCAAACAGAGTGTGGTCACGACCGCAACCTACGTTGTTGCCAGCGTGGAATTTAGTACCACGTTGACGAACGATGATGCTACCCGCCAGAACGGATTCGCCACCGAAACGCTTAACGCCGAGGCGTTTAGCTTCTGAATCGCGACCGTTACGAGTTGAGCCGCCAGCCTTTTTATGTGCCATTTAAATCTCTCCTCAGGTCTTAGGCGCTGATGCCAGTAATTTTCACATCAGTGAACCACTGACGATGGCCCTGCTGCTTACGGTAGTGTTTACGACGACGAAACTTAACGATTTTAACTTTCTCGCCACGACCATGAGCAACAACTTCAGCTTTGATAACGCCGCCATCAACGAAAGGAACGCCGATTTTGACTTCTTCACCGTTTGCGATCATCAGCACTTCAGCGAATTCAACAGATTCGCCAGTTGCGATGTCCAGCTTTTCCAGGCGAACGGTCTGACCTTCGCTTACTCGGTGTTGTTTACCACCACTTTGGAAAACCGCGTACATATAGAACTCCGCTTCCGCGCACATCCTCGTATGATTCAGAGTGCGCTATAAATATTCACAATAGGGCGCGAATATTACGCAAAACACGAGCCTTTGACAAGTGCTACCGTCAATACATGAAGAAAAAAAACACAACACGCACGGTAACGTTTATCTGAGCCATTTTTTCAGTACAATCAGAGGTACTATTGATAAACTGAAACCCTTCGTTAACCCATTTGTAATGGGATAAACAGGATAAAAAGCCCGGCTTTTGCGATGAATCTAGAAAAAATCAATGAGTTAACCGCGCAAGATATGGCGGGTGTAAATGCAGCAATCCTGGAGCAACTCAACTCTGACGTTCAGCTGATCAATCAGTTAGGTTATTACATCGTCAGCGGCGGCGGTAAACGCATTCGTCCTATGATTGCCATTCTGGCTGCAAGAGCCGTGGGTTATCAGGGAAATGCTCATGTCAGCATTGCTGCCCTGATCGAATTTATCCACACCGCCACACTATTGCATGATGACGTGGTAGACGAATCAGATATGCGTCGTGGAAAAGCCACCGCAAACGCGGCCTTTGGCAACGCTGCCAGCGTTTTGGTGGGGGATTTTATCTATACCCGTGCCTTCCAGATGATGACCCGTCTTGGTTCATTAAAAGTGCTGGAAGTCATGTCTGAGGCCGTTAATGTGATCGCTGAAGGCGAAGTCCTTCAGTTGATGAATGTTAACGATCCGGACATCACTGAAGAAAACTACATGCGTGTGATTTACAGTAAAACCGCGCGTCTGTTTGAAGCAGCAGCACAGTGTTCTGGTATTCTTGCCGACTGCACGGAAGAACAAGAGCGTGGCCTGCAAGACTATGGTCGCTATCTGGGTACAGCATTCCAGCTGATTGATGATTTACTGGACTACAGCGCCGATGGTGAAACGCTGGGCAAAAATGTGGGTGATGACCTGAATGAAGGTAAACCGACCTTGCCGCTTCTCCACGCCATGCGCAATGGCTCCCCGGACCAGGCAAAAATGATCCGTGAAGCTATCGAACAAGGGAATGGTCGACATCTTCTTGAACCAGTACTGGAAACAATGGCTATCTGTGGTTCGCTTGCCTGGACGCGACAGCGTGCGGAAGAAGAAGCAGATAAAGCAATTTCTGCCATTCAGGTGATTCCAGACAGCCCATGGCGGGATGCCCTCATCGCCCTTGCCCACATCGCAGTACAACGCGATCGCTAGCCTTTCACGCTCTCCCCGCAGCCCTTGCGGGGAGATTCCAATAAGCGCCAATAAACACCATATTCATATTAAATCATCAGCTTACATGCCGCATGAATAAAGCTGCGCCATATTCTGAATATTGCTTCCAGTAACTCGAACTTTTTAGAACCCGTGTTCGAAGAAGGTATAGTAACGCTGTTATTTCATGAGAAATGACGTGGAAGGCATACGAACACAAGGACAGCATATGGATACGAAATTTATCGACTGGCATTCAGCCGATATTATCGCGGCGCTACGTAAAAAAGGGACATCGCTGGCGGCGGAATCTCGTCGCAGTGGGTTAAGTTCTTCGACACTTGCGAATGCACTGACTCGCCCATGGCCAAAAGGGGAATTGATTATCGCAACCGCACTGGAAACACATCCGTGGGTAATCTGGCCATCGCGTTATCACGATCCCATCACACATGAGTTTATCGACAGAACACGCATGATGCGTAACAGAAGACAAGAACAAGCCCAAAAGAGCTGATAGTTGTATTTTAACAGGAACAGCAACCCCCCGGTCATCTCTGGCAGGGGGCTGCCGGTACGATTACTCGCCCTTCACACGTTCGATATTCGCACCTAACGCACGCAGTTTATCTTCGATGCGCTCATAGCCACGATCGATATGATAAATACGATCAACAATCGTCGTACCTTCGGCAATACAACCCGCCAGTACCAGGCTCGCAGAAGCGCGGAGATCGGTTGCCATCACCTGCGCACCCGACAGTTTTTCTACTCCATGGCAAATCACGGTGTTGCTTTCAATTTCAGCACGTGCGCCCATACGGATAAGTTCCGGTACGTGCATGAAACGGTTTTCAAAAATCGTTTCAGTAATGAATCCCGTCCCTTCAGCCACCAGGTTCAGCAGGGTAAACTGCGCCTGCATATCCGTCGGGAAAGCTGGATGCGGAGCCGTGCGGACATTAACCGCTTTCGGACGTTGACCATGCATATCCAGGCTGATCCAGTCTTCACCGGTTTCGATATCAGCACCAGCATCACGCAGCTTAGCCAACACGGCATCAAGCGTATCAGGCTGAGCATTGCGGCATACAATTTTGCCACCCGAAATAGCCGCAGCGATCAGGAATGTACCTGTTTCGATACGGTCAGGCAGAACACGGTAAACACCACCACCCAGACGTTCAACACCTTCGATCGTAATGCGATCGGTTCCCTGGCCGGTGATCTTAGCGCCCAACGCAACGAGGAAGTTCGCTGTGTCGACAATTTCAGGCTCACGCGCGGCGTTCTCAATAACTGTCGTTCCTTCAGCCAGCGTTGCCGCAGACATGATCGTTACCGTCGCACCTACGCTCACTTTATCCATTACAATGTGTGCGCCTTTTAAACGACCATTGACGGATGCTTTAACGTAACCTTCTTCGAGTTTGATCTCTGCGCCCAGTTTTTCCAGACCAAAGATGTGCAGATCAACCGGACGAGCACCAATTGCACAACCACCAGGCAGAGACACCTGGCCCTGACCAAAACGCGCCACCAACGGACCAAGGGCCCAGATAGAAGCACGCATAGTTTTCACCAGATCATACGGCGCACAAAAGATGTTAACGTTGCTGGCATCGATCCAGACTGAGCCATTGCGCTCTACTTTCGTACCCAACTGGCTGAGCAGTTTCATGGTCGTGTCGATGTCTTTCAGTTTCGGTACGTTCTGGATTTCTACCGGTTCTTCTGCGAGCAGCGCTGCAAAGAGGATAGGCAGCGCGGCGTTTTTGGCGCCAGAAATTGTGACTTCGCCCTGGAGACGCGTTGGCCCCTGTACACGAAATTTGTCCATGATATTGCTCTCTTATAAATTCAACCGTGCCGCGAGCCTGAAGCTCTCAGCTCAAAAACCGTTTAGCTTGCGATCGCGAGCCCACTCTTGCGGCGTGAACGCTTTAATCGACAGGGCGTGGATGCGGTTATCCGCAATGTATTCCATCAGTGGCGCGTAGACAGCCTGCTGTTTCTTCACACGGCTCATACCGTCGAAAATCTCACCCACAGCAATAACCTGGAAGTGACTGCCATCGCCAGAAACGTGGGCTTCCTGAAGGGAGAGTGCATTCATCAGCACTGTCTGGATTTCATTATTTTCCATGGGTTCTATATCATCTGATCGTGAAAACAAGCCCAACATCTTAGAGCAAAGTTGCGCCGTCTTAAACAAACAAAAAGCCCCGACAATGAAACAGTCAGGGCTTTCAGAAGTAACGTACTGAAAAAGTTAGCGAGGTAATACGTCGTCAGGCAAATTATAGAGCTGTGCAAGAGTCACTACATTGTCGCTGACGCCTGAAAGCGTAACGTGTGCGCCCTGCTTTTTACCCACCGCAACCAAATGCGTCAACAACGCAATACCTGCCGTATCCACACGAGAAACGCCGCTTAAATCAATCAATTGAATGCCTTGCATCGCTTCATGCCGCGCATCCCAAAGAGGATTCAGCAGATCCTGATCAAGCTCGCCAGACAGCCGTAATGTGTCACCTTCACGCGACCAGCTTAATTGCTGCGGCATTACTTTTTCTCGTCCAGAGTAATTTTCTGACGGGAGATGGACTGTAATTGCGCAGTCAAACCGTCAATGCCTTTGGTGCGTAGCAGATCGCTCCACTCATTCTGTTTCGTGGTAATCATACTCACCCCTTCAGCGATCATGTCATACGCCTGCCAGTTTCCCGTCTGGCTGTTTTTACGCCACTGAAAATCAAGACGAACCGGCGGCCGACCATTAGGGTCCAGAATAGTTACGCGGATAGGAATAATGGTTGCATCGCCCAGCGGTTGCTCTGGCGCGATCTGATAAGTCTGGCCATGGTACATCGCCAGTGCCTGACCATAGGCCTGTTTCAGATATTCCCGGAAAGCGGCAAAGTAGGCATCACGCTGAGCAGGCGTCGCATCTTTATAATAACGCCCTAACACAAGCGCACCGGCGTATTTGATTTGTACGTAAGGCAACAGTTCCTGATCGACCACTTCACGCAAATAATCCGGATTAGCACGAATTTTTGATTGTTCATTTTTCAAACGGTCAAACGTTTTCTGTGCAGCTTCATCCATCTGTTTATACGGATTAGTCGCATCAGCGGCAATTGCTGCCGTCAGGGGGGCGATCATCAACATCGCAACCATTAACAGTCGTTTAATCATAAATTACTTCTCCTGCGATGAATTCGTTGTGCCTTGAGCAGGCTCACTATCAGCTTTCTTATCATCACCACCTTTACTGCTGTAAAGGAACTGACCGATCATATCTTCCAGCACCATGGCTGATTTCGTATCCTGAATCACGCTACCGTCTTTAAGGATAGTCGTTCCCAGTTCAGGGTCCTCAAAACCGACGTTTAGCGCCAGATATTGTTCGCCCAGAAGACCTGAAGTCCGGATAGAAAGCGAACTGGTATCAGGAATGTGGTTGTAACGTTCTTCAATATCCATCGCAACGCGTGGCAGGTAGGTTTTCTCATCCAGTGTGATATCTGCCACCCTTCCAATAACCACACCGCCAATACGCACCGGTGAGCGCGCCTTCAGCCCTCCGATATTATCGAACGTTGCGAAAATACGATAAGTAGGTTCGGTGCGAATGGACGTAATATCTGCAGCCCGCAGGCAGATAAACAGTGCAGCCAACAGTGCCAGCAACAGAAACACGCCTACCCAAATTTCATTTTTTCTCGTTTGCATGAACTCAATTCCCAAACATCAGTGCGGTGAGCACAAAATCCAGACCCAGTACGGCCAGCGACGAATGAACGACAGTACGTGTTGTTGCGCGGCTAATGCCCGCTGACGTTGGAATGGCATCATAGCCATTAAACAACGCAATCCAGGTGACCGTAATGGCAAATACAACGCTCTTAATCAGACAGTTAACTAAATCCATACGCAGGTCGATAGCATCCTGCATGGCAGACCAGAAGAAACCAGCATCAATCCCTTTCCAGTGTACACCGACCAGCGATCCCCCCCAGATACCCACTGCCACAAAGAGAATCGTCAGCAGAGGTAAAGAGATAACGCCCGCCCAAAAGCGAGGTGAGATCACCCGGCGTAGCGGATCAACCGCCATCATCTCCATACTGGAAAGTTGCTCAGTGGCGCGCATCAGGCCAATTTCTGCAGTTAACGCCGAACCCGCGCGCCCGGCAAACAGAAGTGCAGCAACCACAGGTCCCAGCTCACGCAGCAAGGAGAGTGCCACCAGCATGCCGAGGCTGGTTTCCGCACTGTAAGTCGTCAGAACGAGATAGCCCTGAAGCCCAAGCACCATACCGATAAACAGTCCGGAGACAATGATAATGATCATCGACAGAACGCCGACATTATAAAGCTGCCGCACCAGCAGAGGGGCATGCTTACGGAATTCCGGCTTGCCGACCAGCGCGTTGAATAACATCAATCCAGCGCGCCCGAACGTCCTGATGGTTTTTACGCCACGGTGTCCAAGAGCGGCCAACGCATTTAACAACATGAGTGGCTTAACTCCCTATTCCCAATAAATCGTCACGATAGTCACCCGATGGGTAGCGGAATGGCACAGGGCCATCCGCGATACCGTCCAGGAACTGTCGTACTCGTGGATCGCCATTCTCCTGCAAGGCCTGAGCGCTACCGTGCGCGACGATCTTCTGGTCTGCCACAATATACGCGTAATCGGCAATGCTCAGTACTTCCGGCACGTCGTGAGATACCACGACACAGGTAACGCCCAGTGCACTGTTCAGCTCAGAAATGAGCTTCACCAGCACACCCATGGTGATAGGGTCTTGTCCGACGAAAGGTTCGTCAAACATAATTAAATCAGGTTCTAAGGCAATAGCACGCGCCAGTGCGGCACGCCGCGCCATGCCACCAGAAAGCTCTGATGGCATCAATTTAGCTGCACCACGTAAACCTACCGCTTCGAGTTTCATCATTACCGTGCTTTTAAGCAGCTCGGGGGGCAGACGCGTATGCTCACGCAGCGGGTAAGCCACGTTATCAAAGACGTTCATATCGGTGAATAATGCGCCTGACTGAAAGAGCATACTCATACGCTTGCGGACGGTGTAAAGACGCGAGCGCGACATGACCGGGATGTTCTCACCATCAAACAGGATCTCGCCGCTGTCTGGTGGGATCTGCCCACCAATAAGACGCAACAATGTCGTTTTACCGATCCCGGACGGGCCCATAATGGCCGTGATCTTACCACGCGGTACAGTCAGCGATATATCATCAAAGATCAATCGGTTGCCGCGAGAAAAGCTGACGCCACGGACATCGACTAAATTCGCCATAGTTTGGCTCATTTATGGTTCCTTTCTTACTCTACTTCACGTTAAGCACATCGCTTAAATCAGCCCTAATCTCAGCATTTTTACAGAATAATGCCTGGTGAGGTTAGCGAAAGCTGGCATTTGTTTTACTTTTCCGGCGCATAAAGTCAAAATTAGGAATTCGTTACGTCTCAGACTGTATGCAGCGCCAAAGATTCATTCGCTGTGGACCGGCGAGTATACCTGAATAAAGGACTTTTGATGCTTTTAGCAACGGCACTGTTAATAATTGGTTTACTTTTGGTGGTCTACAGTGCTGACCGTTTGGTATTTGCTGCATCGATCCTGTGCCGCCTTCTTGGCGTACCACCCATTATTATTGGATTAACGGTTGTCAGCGTTGGGACATCGCTTCCAGAAATTATCGTCGCTGTCTCAGCCTCGCTACACGGCCAGGTCGATCTTGCTATCGGCACTGCCATTGGCTCCAATATCGTCAATATTTTACTGATTCTTGGCCTGGCGGCATTACTGCACTCATTTCGCGTGCATTCTGATGTCTTGCGCCGTGAATTGCCGCTAATGTTAATCGTAAGTTTACTGGCAGGTTGCGTGCTTTATGACGGAGAGCTGAGCTATGGCGATGGCATCTTTTTGCTGACGCTGGCAGGAATATGGCTTCTGTATAGTGTGAAGATTGCCCGACTTGCGGAAAAACAAGGTGATGACAGCCTGATGCGTGAGCATATTGCCGAGCTACCGCGCGAAGGAACTTTACCTGTCGCGCTGCTTTGGCTTGGCGTTGCGCTCATTATCATGCCGATGGCAACACGTATGGTCGTGGATAACGCGACGGTGCTGGCGAACTATTTCGCCATGAGTGAACTGACGATGGGCCTGACCGTGATTGCCATTGGAACCAGCTTACCTGAACTGGCAACAGCCATTGCTGGCGCACGTAAAGGTGAAGATGATATCGCGATTGGCAATATCATTGGCTCAAACATTTTTAATATTGCGATCGTGACTGGCCTGCCAGCGCTGATATCGCCAGGGCCATTTAATCCACTGGCCTTCTCGCGCGATTACGGCGTGATGTTGCTGGTCAGTGTTATTTTTGCCCTGCTCTGCTGGCGACGAAAACAGCAGATAGGTAAAAGTGCAGGCGCATTGCTTACAGGTGGATTTATCGTATGGATGGCGATGCTGTACTGGCTGTCGCCTCTTCTCTCTGGGTAAACGGAAACGCATTATGTCGCAAATAGAATTGCAGCCGGATTTTGACTTTCAGAAAGCAGGCAAAGAAGTTCTGGAGATTGAACGTGAAGGTCTGGCGCAGTTAGATCAGTACATTAACCATGATTTCAGCCAGGCATGTGAGAAAATGTTCCACTGCTCAGGCAAAGTCGTGGTAATGGGCATGGGCAAATCGGGTCACATTGGCCGCAAGATGGCTGCAACCTTTGCCAGTACAGGCACATCGTCATTCTTTGTACATCCAGGTGAGGCCGCGCACGGTGACCTGGGGATGGTCACACCACAGGATATCGTGATTGCGCTGTCTAATTCCGGTGAGTCCAATGAAATACTGGCATTGATCCCTGTACTGAAACGACTGCAGGTTCCGCTTATCTGCATGACCAGTCGCCCGGAAAGCAGCATGGCCCGTGCCGCCGATATCCACCTGTGCGTCAAAGTCCCCAAAGAGGCATGTCCTCTCGGACTGGCCCCAACCTCCAGCACGACTGCCGCGCTGGTGATGGGTGATGCACTTGCCGTTGCGCTCCTCGAAGCCCGAGGTTTTACACCCGAAGATTTTGCGCTCTCTCATCCCGGCGGGGCGTTGGGACGCAAACTACTGCTTCGGGTAAACGACATTATGCATACAGGCGATGAGATCCCTCACGTCAGTAAAACTGCCTCACTTCGGGATGCATTACTGGAAATCACCCATAAAAATCTCGGTATGACTGTCATCTGTGATGAGCAGATGAAGATTGATGGGATTTTCACTGATGGCGACTTACGTCGTGTGTTCGATATGGGCGTTGATGTCCGGACATTGGGTATCGCCGATGTGATGACCCCCGGCGGAATTCGCGTTCGTCCAGGCACGCTGGCAGTGGATGTTCTCAACCTGATGCAGTCGCGCCACATCACCGCGGTAATGGTTGCCGATGGCGACCAACTGCTGGGTGTGGTACATATGCATGATCTGCTACGCGCTGGCGTAGTGTAATGAAGGATAAGACAATGAGTAATGCGGGTGCATCCCTTGCAACCTGTTATGGCCCGGTGAGTGCCCACATGATGGCGCAGGCGGAAAAGATCCGTCTGCTGATCCTGGATGTCGATGGCGTCCTCTCCGATGGCTTGATTTATATGGGCAATAATGGCGAAGAGCTGAAAGCATTTAATGTTCGTGATGGTTACGGTATTCGCTGCGCGCTCACATCGGGCATCGAAGTTGCTATCATCACCGGACGGAAGGCTAAACTGGTAGAAGACCGCTGTGAAACACTGGGCATTACCCATCTGTATCAGGGACAATCCGATAAGATGGTCGCGTTCAGGGATTTACTGACGAAACTGTCCATCGCGCCAGAACATGTTGCCTACGTCGGCGACGATCTGATCGACTGGCCAGTCATGGCTGAAGTGGGCCTGAGTATCGCGGTCGCGGATGCACATCCGCTGTTGATCCCGCGTGCCGACTACGTTACCCATATCAACGGTGGTCGTGGTGCTGTCCGTGAAGTATGCGATTTACTGCTGCTGGCGCAGGGTAAGCTTGATGAGGCCAAAGGGCAATCGATATGAGTAAAACCAGACGTTGGGTTATCATTCTGCTTTCACTTGTTGCATTGATCCTGATTGGCGTGAACCTTGCTGACCGTGACGATACGCCAACAGAAGTGGTCAACACTAATGATCCAACATATAAAAGCGATCACAGTGACACCGTGGTCTATAGCCCGGAAGGTGCGCTGAACTATCGCCTGATTGCCCAGCATGTTGAATATTTTTCGGAGCAAGGTGTTTCGTGGTTTACCCAGCCGGTAATGACTACCTTTGATACCGATAAAACACCGACATGGTCGATTAAAGCTGACAGAGCAAAATTGACAAATGACCGTATGCTTTATCTGTATGGTCATGTTGAGGTCAATGCCCTGACCGCAGACTCTCAACTGCGCAAAATTACTACGGATAATGCCCAGATCAACCTGGTCACTCAGGATGTCACTTCGCAGGATCTGGTCACATTGTACGGTACAACATTTAATTCCAGCGGTCTGAGAATGCGCGGGAACTTACGCAGCAAAAACGCCGAGCTGATTGAAAAGGTTAGAACCTCCTATGAAATTCAAAACAAACAAACTCAGCCTTAATTTCGTGATTGCCAGCGCACTGCTGGCCGCCAGTCTTCCCGCGCTTGCTGTGACTGGTGATACCGAACAACCGATTCATATTGAATCCGACACTCAGTCGCTTGATATGCAGGGTAACGTCGTCACCTTCACTGGCAACGTCGTCATGACCCAGGGCACAATCAAAATTAATGCCGATAAAGTGGTCGTCACCCGTCCGGGCGGCGAGCAGGGCAAAGAAATTATTGATGGCTATGGCAACCCTGCCACCTTCTATCAAATGCAGGATAACGGTAAGCCAGTAAAAGGCCGCGCCACACATATGCACTATGAGCTGGCGAAAGACCTTGTCATCCTGACAGGTAATGCTTATCTGGAACAACTGGATAGCAATATCACCGGTGACAAAATCACCTATCTGGTGAAAGAGCAGAAGATGCAAGCGTCCAGCGAGAAAGGCAAACGCGTGACAACCGTGCTTGTTCCATCACAGCTGCAGGACAAAGGCCAAAGCCAGGCCCCGGCACAGAAGAAGAGTAACTAATTCGTTATGGCAACATTAACTGCAAAGAACCTCGCCAAAGCCTATAAAGGCCGTCGCGTCGTAGAAGATGTCAGTCTGACCGTAAATTCTGGCGAAATTGTTGGCCTTTTAGGCCCTAACGGTGCAGGTAAAACCACTACATTTTATATGGTGGTGGGCATTGTCCCACGCGATGCAGGCAACATTATCATTGATGATGATGACATTAGCTTGCTGCCACTGCACGCGCGTGCGCGCCGTGGTATTGGCTATCTGCCTCAGGAAGCTTCCATTTTCCGCCGCTTGAGCGTCTTCGATAACCTGATGGCAGTCCTGCAGATCCGCGACGATCTTAGCGCCGAACAACGTCAGGATCGCGCCAACGAGTTGATGGAAGAGTTCCATATCGAACATCTGCGCGATAACCTTGGGCAGGCACTCTCTGGTGGTGAACGTCGCCGTGTCGAGATAGCTCGTGCGCTGGCTGCAAATCCTAAATTTATCCTTCTGGATGAGCCCTTTGCGGGTGTTGACCCCATATCGGTTATCGACATCAAACGCATTATTGAACACCTGCGCGATAGCGGGCTCGGCGTACTTATCACTGACCATAACGTCCGTGAAACGCTGGCTGTCTGCGAACGTGCATATATTGTTAGCCAGGGCCATCTGATTGCTCATGGCACGCCTCAACAGATCCTCGAAGATGAACATGTTAAGCGCGTGTACCTTGGGGAAGACTTCAGACTCTGATAGGGTAGAGGTATTGTCACGCCGAACCGGAGAATAATGCTCTGAACATGAAGCAAGGTTTGCAATTAAGGCTCAGCCAACAACTGGCAATGACGCCACAGCTACAGCAGGCTATTCGCCTGTTGCAACTGTCCACGCTAGAACTTCAGCAAGAACTCCAGCAAGCGCTGGATAGCAACCCATTGCTGGAGCAAACCGATCTTCATGACGAGGTAGAAACCCAGCAGACACAAGATACAGAAGCGCTCGACACCGTTGATGCTCTCGAACAAAAAGAGATGCCGGACGAGCTGCCTCTGGATGCCAGTTGGGATGAAATCTACACCGCAGGAACGCCATCTGGAACGCGCGTGGACTATCAGGACGACGAATTACCTGTCTATCAGGGTGAAACAACCCAGTCGTTGCAAGATTATCTAATGTGGCAAGTCGAGCTGACGCCGTTTTCTGACACCGATCGCGCTATTGCGACGTCCATTGTCGATGCCGTTGATGATACCGGTTATTTAACGGTGACGCTGGACGATATCCTGGAAAGCATCGGCAATGATGAGATTGATCTTGAAGAGATTGAAGCGGTTCTGAAACGTATCCAGCGCTTTGATCCGGTTGGCGTCGCCGCTAAAGATCTGCGCGACTGCCTGTTGATCCAGCTTTCTCAGTTTGCCAGGGAAACACCATGGATTGACGAGGCGCGATTAATCATCAGCGAACACCTGGATCTCCTGGCAAACCATGATTTCCGCACACTGATGCGCGTAACACGCCTGAAAGAAGACGTACTTAAAGAAGCGGTCAACCTGATCCAATCACTGGATCCGCGCCCTGGCCAATCGATCCAGACCAGTGAACCTGAATACGTTATCCCTGATGTGCTGGTCAGAAAACATAATGACCGCTGGGTTGTTGAACTGAATTCTGACAGTATTCCTCGCCTGCAAATCAACCAGCAGTATGCTTCGATGTGTACCAGTGTGCGCAACGACTCTGACAATCAATACATTCGTAGCAACCTTCAGGAAGCACGATGGTTGATCAAAAGCCTGGAGAGCCGAAACGATACCCTGCTACGTGTAAGTCGCTGTATCGTTGAGCAACAGCAGGCATTCTTTGAGCAGGGTGAAGAGTTTATGAAACCGATGGTGCTGGCAGATATTGCTCAGGCCGTCGAGATGCATGAATCGACGATTTCCCGTGTGACCACACAAAAGTATCTGCACAGTCCACGCGGTATTTTTGAGCTTAAGTATTTCTTCTCCAGTCATGTGAATACCGAAGGCGGTGGCGAAGCCTCGTCGACGGCGATTCGCGCACTGGTGAAGAAGTTGATCGCCGCGGAAAATCCCGCGAAGCCACTGAGTGACAGTAAGTTAACCACCATGCTGTCCGATCAGGGTATTATGGTGGCACGCCGTACTGTTGCGAAGTATCGAGAGTCTTTATCCATTCCGCCGTCTAACCAGCGTAAACAACTGGTCTGACACAACCGATAAGGAAGACACTATGCAGCTCAACATCACAGGACACAATGTCGAAATTACTGATGCTTTACGCGATTTTGTGAATGCTAAATTCGCGAAACTTGAGCAGTATTTCGAAAGGATAAACCAGGTCTACATTGTGTTAAAAGTGGAGAAAGTGACTCATATCTCGGACGCAACCCTGCATGTTAATGGGGGCGAGCTTCATGCCAGTGCGGAAGGGCAAGACATGTATGCGGCTATCGACGGCTTGATTGACAAGCTTGCGCGACAGCTTAATAAACATAAAGATAAACTAAAACAACACTAATTGTCCGGGCAGTTAACGGGTGCAGGAAGGCCTGTTGTGAAACACAACGGGCCATTTGTACAGTTAGCGCTTAGGTGAAATTATGATGAACAACGATTCCGCTCTCCAACTGAGCAACGTCCTTAACCAGGAATGTACCCGCAGTGGTGTCCACTGCCAGAGCAAAAAACGTGCGCTGGAAATCATCAGTGAACTGGCTGCAAAACAGCTGGGCCTACCACCGCAGGTCGTGTTCGAAGCTATTCTGACCCGTGAAAAAATGGGCAGTACTGGCATCGGCAACGGCATTGCAATTCCTCATGGCAAGCTGGAAGAAGATACCTTGCGTGCCGTCGGTGTTTTTGTACAACTGGAAACACCTATCGCCTTTGACGCCATTGATAACCAGCCGGTCGATCTCCTCTTCGCACTGTTGGTTCCGGCCGATCAGACAAAAACCCATCTGCACACGCTTTCTCTGGTCGCCAAACGCCTGGCAGATAAAACCATTTGCCGCCGACTGCGCTCAGCCCAAAGTGATGAAGAGCTGTATCAAATTATCACTGAAGCAGAAGGCAGTCAGGATGATGCATAACAATGAGATGGCCTTCACATCTGTTGTCCTGAGGAGAACCGGAACATGGTGTTGATGATTGTTAGCGGTCGCTCGGGGTCCGGGAAATCCGTCGCCCTTCGTGCGCTCGAGGATATGGGCTTTTACTGCGTGGATAACCTGCCGGTTGTGCTGCTGCCCGACCTTGCGCGGACGCTTGCAGACAGACAAATCTCTGCTGCCGTCAGTATCGACGTCCGTAACATGCCTGAATCACCTGAAGTCTTTGAGCAGGCAATGAATAGCCTGCCAGAAGCCTTCTCACCGCAACTGCTGTTCCTCGACGCAGATCGGAACACGCTTATCCGTCGTTACAGTGATACACGCCGTTTGCATCCACTTTCCAGTAAAAATCTGTCCCTGGAGAGCGCGATCGACGAAGAGAGCGATCTGTTGGAGCCGCTGCGCTCACGTGCAGATCTGATTGTCGACACATCAGAGATGTCAGTTCATGAACTGGCCGAAATGCTGAGAACGCGTTTGCTGGGTAAACGTGAGCGTGAACTGACGATGGTGTTTGAGTCCTTTGGCTTTAAACACGGTATTCCCATCGATGCGGATTATGTTTTTGATGTGCGCTTCCTGCCTAACCCGCACTGGGACCCTAAATTACGCCCAATGACCGGCCTTGATAAGCCCGTCGCAGCATTCCTCGACAGACACACAGAAGTTCACAATTTTATCTACCAGACGCGAAGCTACCTTGAGCTATGGTTACCTATGCTGGAGACAAACAATCGTAGCTACCTGACAGTGGCGATTGGTTGTACTGGCGGTAAACATCGTTCGGTTTATATTGCCGAGCAACTGGCCGATTACTTCCGTTCACGCGGAAAGAACGTTCAGTCCCGTCATCGCACGCTGGAAAAACGTAAAACATGACTGTAAAACAAACTGTTGAGATCACCAATAAGCTAGGTATGCATGCACGCCCGGCAATGAAGTTGTTTGAACTGATGCAGGGATTTGAAGCAGAGGTTCTGTTGCGTAACGATGAGGGAACAGAAGCAGAAGCCAATAGCGTCATTGCACTACTGATGCTCGACTCTGCGAAAGGTCGACAGATTGAAGTCGAAGCGACCGGCCCGCAGGAAGAAGAAGCTCTGGCTGCCGTCATTGCGTTATTTAATGCCGGGTTCGACGAAGACTGAACTTCTTACCCTCTCCCGCCAGGAGAGGGACATCAATACAGTTTATGCTCCACCATAAAGCTCTCCCCACCCAGTTGCCTCATCTGACGCATTATCCATGCCTGACGGCTGCGTACATATCCTGAAGGTGCATTCACCTTAAAACGGATCGGATTCGGTAGAACGGCGGCAAGTAGCGCCGCCTCGGAGAGTGTCAGCCTGCTGGCAGGTTTATGGAAGTAGCGTTGCGCCGCCGCTTCCACGCCAAATACACCCTCACCAAACTCCGCAATATTCAGGTAGACGGTCAAAATACGCTTTTTGCTCCAGACGGTTTCCATTCCGAGCGTCAAACCCGCTTCCAGTCCTTTTCGTAACCAGCTACGCCCGTCCCACAAAAACAGATTTTTGGCCGTCTGCTGTGACAATGTCGACGCACCTCGAACGCGATTCTCATGACGTTCGTTGTGCGCCAGCGCTTTCTCAATGGCCGCCACGTCAAAACCCCAGTGTTCCGGGAATTTCTGATCTTCTGCTGCAATGACCGCCAGCCCCATCAGCGGTGACATTTCATCCATGCTCACCCAATCAGAGTGCGCAACATAGCTGAAATCGCCCGATACCCATGCACCAAGCTGGCGTTCGATCATCACTGCGGAAAAGGGAACGGGCACAACACTGAATAACGCAATACCGCCCCCCCAGAATACGGCGAGCACCAGGACAATGCGGAGCAGGAGATGTTTTACCCATGCGCTCACTGCAAATTTGCGACTCATTCAGTCAGAACCAGCACTCGATCCACCAGCTTTTCAATACCCGTTGCGGCTTCCGCAATATTCTGCGCGAGCATATACGCTGGCGTGGTGACAATCTTGTTATCTTCATCAACAACAATATCGTCAACCGGGCAAGGAACATGCTCGCCCCCCATGTCCTCGATAATTTCAGCCGTATCAATATCCGTTCCAATGGTCAGGCGTAGCGGGAAATCAAAGATTTTAGGTAGCATCGCTGGCGCAATACAGATAAAACCCAGCGGCTTACCGGCACTATGCATCGCCAGTGCCAGCGCTTTCAACTCGCTATCAACATGGCATTCACTTCCCTGGGAGGCAAAGGTGCTTAAATTTTTTGCCGCGCCAAAACCGCCTGGCACAATGAGTGCATCCAGTGCAGTCGCATTTGCCTGCGCCAGAGGCTGGATGTTGCCTCGGGCAATACGCGCCGCTTCAGTCAGAACGTTACGGGTCTCCGGCATCACTTCGCCTGTTAAATGATTGATAACATCTACCTGATTTTTATCCGGAGCAAAACAAATCACTTCTGCGCCATGCCGGGCTAATGCCAGCAACGTTAATACCGATTCATGTATTTCTGCACCGTCGTAAACACCGCATCCACTCAGCACAACACCAATCTTTTTCATCATGACGATCCTTCTTTGCAACCCACTGACGGACATTAATAATTCTGATTAAACCGCTATGCTTCACACATTTCACTGATTCATGTAACAAACCATTTAAGATTTGCTATCTTATCTGCGTGCGGCCTAAATATTCAGGCTGCGTCTATGCGAAAACAACATGATAAATCAGGCGCAGCCACGATTTCCCTGGTGTTGGCGCAGTATTCGCGCACCCCGGTTTATCCGGGGTCATTTTTTTGTATTTTCCACCCACGCTTTGAGCACCGCCACATCGTTTTGCCATTCCTGTTTCATCTCTTCAACCCATTCACCAACGTTATCTTCCCATGCCGGGAGATCGGGAGATTGAATCTGTTGACCCAGTTGCTGCAAGTGGCGTAAACCAATCGAACCGGCTGCACCTTTGATCTTATGACCTTCTTCAACAATCCCTTTCTGATCGCGAGCCGTCAGATTTGACTCCAGCACGCTCAAGTAACCTGGCATCATTTTTTCAAACACAGCCAGTCCATCAGTAATCAGTTTTGGGCCAACCAACTCGATATATTGCTCAAGCATGGCGGTATCCAGTATCGCTTGTGCTTTAGCGCTATCAACAGATGTCATGGTGCTCTCCTCTTCATCACAGGTATCCCAGAACTTCTTAATCATGGCGGTTAATGCAGGGACCGCCAGAGGCTTGCTAAGTACATCGTCCATACCGGCATCAAGGTACTCTTTTTTATCCTTCAGGACGTTGGCCGTCAGAGCAACCAGTGGCGGCAACTCATCAGCAGCATATTTCCCGGTCAACTCACGAGAGATATCCAGCCCTGTCATGTCCGGCAACTGAATATCCAGCAAAACGAGGTCATACTCACCAGGCGTAAACATCTCCAGTGCCGCTTTGCCAGTCATCGCCACGTCCACACTGCTACCCAGTTTTTCCAGCACAGAACGGGCCACGATCACGTTCAGTTCAATGTCTTCCACCAGCAGCACATGCAACGCAGGGAGCGGCATATCATCACTGTCGAAGGTATCCTCTACTTCCTCAGCCACAGCGGGCGCATGGACTGTCAGCGTAAAGGTCGAACCACTGCCAGGGTGACTGGTAACGGTGATGTCGCCACCCATACTCTTCGCCAGACGTTTTGAAACCGCAAGGCCAATACCGGTTCCGGTCGCCGGTTTACCCCCATGGCTGTCCTTCACCTGATAATACATAGCAAAGATTTTATCCTGCTCTTCGTGCGGAATGCCGATACCTGAGTCTTCTACCTCAAAGTGCAGCATGTCACCTTCGTCATAGCGGATACGCACCGCAACCTTACCATTCTGGGTAAACTTCACGGCATTGCTGATGAGATTCCACAGAATTTGTCGCAGGCGTGTTCCATCTGTCACCACTTTATGCGGCAGTGGCAAGGTTGGCTCCATCACAAAGCGCAGCCCTTTTTGCTGCGCCTGTAATCCTGAGAGGTTCTCGAGATCCGCCAGGAAACTGGTGAAATCGATCGGCTGGTTATCGAGCTGAACTTTGCGGCGTTCCATTTTATCCATGTCGATAATATCATTGAAGATATTGCCAAGCGTAACAGCAGAAACATGGATCGTTTTGAGGTATTTCTCCTGCTCCCCCGTCAACTCAGTGTCCAACAGAATACGGCTTAAGCCGACAATCCCATTCAGCGGAGTACGAAGCTCATGGCTGATGGTGGAGATGAAGGTCGTCTTGTCGCGGCTCGCACGTTCCAGAGCGTCCTGATAACGCTTACGTTCAGTAATGTCGCGCCCAAAGCCCATCAGGCCATGGCGTTTACCCACACGGTCGTAATAAGGCACTTTACGGATTTCAAAGCAGGCTTTGCGCCCATCAGGATAATCCAGCCACTGTTCATAGGTGAGGGAAACATTGTGGCGGAAGACTTTTTCATCGGTCTCCATTACCTTGGCGGCCGCCTCTTCGGAATAGACATCCTGCGGCTTCAGGTTAATCAGCTGTTTTTCACTTTTCCCCGTGAGCAGCTCCATTGCCCGGTTGCAGCCTGAAAACTCTTTGTCTTCGTTGCGATAGAAAACGAGATCCGGTGACGCATCCAGGAATGAGCGCAGGAAAGACGATTGCTGTTCGAGCTGGATTTGTGTCACTTCACGCTCTTTCATCTCAATCTTGAGCTGTTCCAGCGTGGTCTGGCGCTCGGCTTCTGCTTTTTCGCGATCCGAAATCTCCTGGTTAAGCTGCGCAATATTGTCTTTCAACTGAACATTGAGTTTGAGATCGCGTTCACGCATCTCTTCCAGTTTCTCAACCAGCCGTGAAAGACGCTGACGGGACTCTTCCAGTTGCTCGACCACCACGGACAGAAAATAGACCGCCCACGGTGTGATCAACAGGCCAAAGAAGATCGAGCGAATTACGTCGATACTTTCGACCTGGCCATGCAAGACCATCGTCACGGCCATCTGCACGACAATGGCCAGCACGACTAATGCCAGTGCCAGCAACATAGAAAATCGCACCAGGCCGAGCTTCATCATCAGATCGACATAGTACTGAGCAAGCATTCGAATTTGCTTCATAGAGGATACCTTCACGACTACATCGCTCAATAATACTCAAATTCGGGGCAAGACGTTGAGGGTTGTGAGAAAAAGTGCGGGGTGAAACAGGAGATTAGCCTCACTCCGGATGTTCAGGAGTGAGGTGAAGTGTTGATCAGGAGCGTTTAAGCAGCAGCCAGAGGCTAATCAGCAGGAAGCTGGCGCTTGGCAGCAGCGCACCAATAATCGGTGGGATCCCGTAAACAAGAGTCAACGGACCAAAAATCTGATCGAGTACATAGAACACGAAGCCAAAGCTGATACCAGTGACGACACGCATCCCCATTGCGACACTTCGGAGTGGCCCGAAGATAAACGACAGTGCCATCAACATCATGACCGCAACGGACATCGGCTGGAAGATTTTACTCCACATGTTGAGCTGGTAACGCCCGGCATCCTGTCCACTCGCCTTCAGATACTTCACATAGTTATGCAAGCCGCTTATCGATAGCGCATCAGGATCCAGGGCAACCACGCCGAGTTTGTCCGGTGTCAGGTTAGTCTTCCACGTGCCAGAAACCGTTTGCGAACCGGTAATTTGTTTCGGATCTTCGAGGTTAGATTCATCAACCTGCGACAAGCGCCAAAGTTTGTTGCTGGCATCGAATTTAGCCGAGGCCGCATAGCGCACAGACTGTAAACGACGGTGCTCATTAAAAGCGTAAATGCTCACACCGCCCAGTTCATCGTCCCCTTTTACGCGTTCGATGTAGACAAAGTTATGACCGTCTTTTGCCCATAATCCCTGCTGGGTCGACAACAATGAGCCGCCATACATAGCCTGAGCACGATAGTTACGAGCCATCTGCTCGCCCTGAGGGGCAACCCACTCACCAATGGCCATGGTCAGCAAAACCAGCGGAATTGCCGTTTTCATTACCGACAGCGCAACTTGCATACGGGTGTAGCCGGAGGCTTGCATCACCACCAGTTCACTACGTTGTGCCAGCATACCCAACCCAAGCAGCGCGCCTAGCAAAGCCGCCATTGGGAAGAAAATCTGCACATCTTTTGGCACACTGAGCAGGGTATACATCCCCGCGCCCAGCGCATCGTAGCTCCCCTGACCTGCTTTTTTTAACTGGTCGACAAACTTAATGATGCCGGAAAGCGACACCAGCATGAACAAGGTCATCATGATGGTGGAAAAAATCGTTTTACCGATGTAGCGATCGAGAACGCCAAATGCCTGCATTACAACGCTCCTTTACGCGAGAACCGGGCACGAATGCGGCGCATGAGCACTGTATCCCAAAGGTTTAATGCCAAAGCCAGCAGGATATACACGCTATTTACTGCCCATGTCCAGACCATAGGATCAAGCTTGCCTTTCGCGCCATTGGAACGAATAGAGGTTTGCAGCAGGAAATAGACCAGGTAAAGCAGCATCGCCGGGAGCATTGAAAGCACACGCCCCTGACGCGGGTTGACCACGCTCAGCGGAACGACAATCAGCGCCATCATAAATACGGTAAATACGAGGGTAATACGCCAGTGGAATTCCGCACGAGCCCGGTCAGTATCCGTATTCCACAACGTACGCATATCCATCTGTTCCGTGTCGCTTGGGTCCAGCGCCACCGCCTGATGGCCAATAATGGCCTGGTAGTTCTGGAAATCCGTAATACGGAAATCACGTAGCATCGCGGTCCCTTCAAAACGCGTCCCTTTATTCAGGGTCACGATCTGAGAGCCATCTTTACTCTGAGCAAGTTGACCGGAATCCGCAACGACGACCGATGGACGTGCATTGCCTTTGGTACGCAGTTGAGCGAGGAACACGTCATTGAATTTACTGCCGTCGACACTCTCAATGAACAACACTGAGTTGCCGTCAGTCGCCTGCTGGAACTGTCCCTGTGCCAACGCGGCCATACCTGGGTTCGCTTTAGCTTCGGCTAACACTTCATCCTGATGACGAGAAGACATGGGGCCTGCCCACATCACATTCACCGCCGCCACAATTCCGGTAAACAGTGCTAATACCATTGCGGCTTTGATCAGCACGGCTTTACTCAGACCGCAGGCGTGCATGACCGTGATTTCACTTTCGGTATAGAGCTTACCGAGCGTCATGAGAAGCCCCAGGAAAAGGCTTAACGGCAGAATAAGCTGAGCCATCTCAGGCACGCCTAATCCGAGCAGAGAAAGCACCAGATTTGTTGGGATTTCGCCGTCAACGGCCGCACCGAGGATCTTGACCAGCTTCTGACAGAAAAAGATCAGCAGCAGGATGAAAAGGATCGCCAGCTGGCTTTTGAGCGTCTCCCGTACCAAATATCTTATGATTATCACTTTAAATACGCCCGTAAAAACCCGTCTCTTTGCTGGAAAATTGCTTGTTTCATGGCTTAAACGTCATTTATTCTCTTGAGTCGTCGAAATCATCGCTAAGATTATAAAACCCGGCGGATTCACGCTTCAGGACATTTTCTGACGTGCTGAAACCGTAGTAACGTAAGATTAACACGAAGTCACCACAACAGCGGACATGAGTTACGAAAGGTTTCAATTCTATCTGTAGCCGCCGCCGTTGTCTTTAAGATTCAGGAGCGTAGTGCATGGAGTTCAGTGTAAAAAGCGGTAGCCCGGAGAAACAGCGGAGTGCCTGCATCGTTGTGGGTGTCTTTGAACCACGCCGCCTCTCCCCGATCGCCGAACAACTCGATAAAATCAGTGATGGCTATATCAGCGCCCTGTTGCGCCGTGGCGAACTGGAAGGCAAACCTGGGCAGACGCTGTTACTGCACCATGTTCCTAACGTGCTGTCCGAACGTATTTTGCTGATTGGCTGTGGCAAAGAGCGCGAGCTGGATGAGCGTCAGTACAAGCAGGTTATTCAGAAAACAATCAATACGCTGAATGATACCGGCTCAATGGAAGCCGTCTGCTTCCTGACTGAACTGCACGTCAAAGGCCGTAACACTTACTGGAAAGTACGTCAGGCGGTAGAGACCGCCAAAGAAAGTCTGTATAGCTTCGATCAACTGAAGACGAATAAAAGCGAGCCACGCCGCCCACTGCGCAAAATGGTCTTCAACGTGCCTACGCGTCGTGAGCTGACCAGCGGGGAACGTGCGATTCAGCACGGTCTGGCGATTGCAGCAGGCATTAAAGCAGCAAAAGATCTGGGCAACATGCCGCCAAATATTTGCAACGCGGCTTACCTCGCCTCTCAGGCTCGTCAACTGGCAGACTCATACAGCAAGAACGTCATCACCCGCGTGATTGGCGAGCAGCAGATGAAAGAGCTGGGCATGCATTCGTATCTGGCGGTGGGCAACGGCTCCCAGAATGAATCCCTGATGTCGGTTATCGAATACAAAGGCAACCCGTCTGAAGACGCACGCCCGATCGTTTTGGTCGGTAAAGGTCTGACCTTCGACTCCGGTGGTATCTCCATCAAACCTGCCGAAGGCATGGACGAGATGAAGTACGACATGTGTGGCGCGGCTGCAGTCTACGGCGTGATGAGAATGGTGGCGGAACTTCAGTTACCGATTAACGTTATTGGCGTGCTTGCGGGCTGTGAAAACATGCCTGGCGGTCGCGCATACCGTCCGGGTGATGTTCTGACCACCATGTCCGGTCAAACCGTTGAAGTGCTGAATACCGATGCTGAAGGGCGTCTGGTACTGTGCGACGTACTGACCTACGTTGAGCGTTTCGAACCTGAAGCGGTTATCGACGTCGCCACACTTACCGGTGCGTGCGTGATTGCTCTGGGCCACCACATCACGGGCCTGATGTCGAACCACAACCCGTTGGCGCATGAACTGATTGGTGCATCTGAGCAGGCTGGCGATCGCGCATGGCGTCTGCCGCTGGGTGATGAATATCAGGAGCAGTTAGAGTCCAACTTTGCCGATATGGCGAATATTGGTGGTCGTCCTGGCGGTGCAATTACGGCGGGCTGCTTCCTGTCACGCTTTACCCGTAAGTACAACTGGGCTCACCTGGACATTGCCGGAACGGCATGGCGCTCCGGTAAAGCCAAAGGTGCTACGGGTCGTCCAGTAGCCTTGCTGTCGCAGTTCCTGCTGAATCGCGCCGGGTTTAACGGCGAAGAGTAAGTTAAGAACGGCAGCAAACTATAGGCCGGGTAAGGCGATGCCGCCACCCGGCTTAAGCATTTAAAGTGAGCAAAAGAAACCCCATATATGAAGAATGCAACGTTCTACCTTCTGGACAATGACACTACCGCAGACGGTTTAAGCGCCGTCGAGCAACTGGTGTGTGAAATTGCCGCAGAACGTTGGCGCAACGGGAAACGCGTCCTGATCGCCTGTGAAGATGAACAGCAGGCCATTCGTCTGGACGAGGCGCTGTGGGCACGACCACCTGAAAGTTTTGTCCCACACAATCTGTCGGGCGAAGGGCCACGAGGCGGTGCACCCGTCGAAATTGCCTGGCCGCAAAAGCGCAACAGCAGTGCACGCGATATTCTGATTAGCCTGCGTACAAGCTTTGCAGATTTTGCCACCGCTTTCACAGAAGTGGTAGACTTCGTCCCTTACGAAGACTCTCTGAAACAACTGGCGCGCGAACGTTATAAAGCGTACCGCCTGGCTGGTTTTAACCTGAATACGGCAACCTGGAAATAATGGAAAAGACATACAACCCACGAGATATCGAACAGCCGCTTTACGAGCACTGGGAGCAGCAGGGCTATTTCAAGCCTAATGGCGATGAAAGCAAAGAGTCCTTCTGCATCATGATCCCGCCGCCGAACGTCACCGGCAGTTTGCATATGGGTCATGCCTTCCAGCAGACTATCATGGACACCATGATCCGTTACCAGCGCATGCAGGGCAAAAACACCCTGTGGCAGGCTGGTACTGACCATGCGGGTATCGCAACCCAAATGGTAGTTGAGCGTAAGATTGCCGCTGAAGAAGGTAAAACTCGCCACGACTACGGTCGCGATGCCTTCATCGACAAAATTTGGCAGTGGAAAGCAGAATCTGGCGGCACGATTACTCGTCAAATGCGCCGTCTCGGCAACTCCGTGGACTGGGAGCGTGAGCGCTTCACCATGGATGAAGGTCTTTCCAATGCGGTTAAAGAAGTGTTCGTCCGTCTGTACAAAGAAGATCTGATTTACCGAGGCAAACGCCTGGTAAACTGGGATCCGAAACTGCGTACCGCCATCTCTGACCTGGAAGTGGAAAACCGCGAGTCTAAAGGCTCCATGTGGCATATCCGCTATCCGCTGGCTGATGGCGCGAAAACGGCTGACGGGAAAGATTACCTGGTTGTCGCCACCACGCGCCCAGAAACCCTGCTCGGCGATACCGGCGTAGCGGTGAATCCGGAAGATCCGCGCTATAAAGATCTGATCGGTAAGTTCGTGGTACTGCCGCTGGTGAACCGCCGCATTCCAATCCTCGGTGACGAACATGCCGACATGGAAAAAGGCACAGGTTGCGTAAAAATCACCCCTGCACATGACTTTAACGACTACGAAGTTGGCCGTCGTCATGCCCTGCCGATGATCAACATTCTGACCTTTGATGGCGATATCCGTGAAAGCGCGGAAGTGTACGATACCAAAGGGGAAGAGTCTGACGTCTACTCCAGTGAAATCCCGGCTGAATTCCAGAAACTGGAACGTTTTGCCGCACGTAAAGCGGTAGTCGCTGCTGTTGACGCACTCGGCTTGCTGGAAGAGATCAAACCTCACGATCTGACCGTGCCGTACGGCGATCGTGGCGGTGTGGTTATCGAGCCGATGCTGACTGACCAGTGGTATGTCCGTGCTGACGTACTGGCGAAGCCAGCCGTTGAAGCCGTTGAAAACGGTGACATCCAGTTCGTACCAAAACAGTACGAAAACATGTACTTCTCCTGGATGCGTGATATTCAGGACTGGTGTATCTCCCGTCAGCTATGGTGGGGTCACCGTATCCCGGCATGGTACGACGAAGCGGGCAACGTTTACGTAGGCCGTACTGAAGAGGAAGTGCGTCAGGAAAACAACCTGAGCGCCGACATCGCGCTGCGTCAGGACGAAGACGTTCTGGATACCTGGTTCTCCTCCGCGCTGTGGACGTTCTCCACTCTCGGCTGGCCGGAAAACACCGACGCACTGCGTCAGTTCCACCCTACCAGCGTGATGGTTTCTGGCTTTGATATCATCTTCTTCTGGATTGCCCGCATGATCATGATGACCATGCACTTCATCAAAGATGAAAATGGCAAACCTCAGGTTCCGTTCCATACCGTCTACATGACCGGTCTGATCCGTGACGACGAAGGTCAGAAGATGTCCAAATCCAAGGGCAACGTGATTGACCCACTGGATATGGTTGACGGGATCTCGCTGGAAGAGCTGCTGGAAAAACGTACCGGCAACATGATGCAGCCACAACTGGCAGAGAAAATCCGCAAACGTACCGAGAAACAGTTCCCGAACGGCATTGAATCTCACGGTACTGATGCCCTGCGTTTCACCCTGGCAGCGCTGGCCTCTACGGGTCGCGACATCAACTGGGACATGAAACGTCTGGAAGGTTACCGTAACTTCTGTAACAAGCTGTGGAACGCCAGCCGCTTCGTGTTGATGAACACCGAAGATCAGGATTGCGGATTCAACGGCGGCGAAATGGTTCTCTCTCTGGCCGACCGCTGGATCCTGGCCGAGTTTAACCAGACGGTGAAAGCGTATCGTGAAGCGTTGGACAGCTTCCGCTTCGATATTGCGGCGGGAATCCTGTACGAATTCACCTGGAACCAGTTCTGTGACTGGTATCTGGAGCTGGCTAAACCGGTGATGAACGGCGGTACAGATGCGGAACTGCGCGGCACGCGCAACACGCTGATCACCGTTCTGGAAGGTCTGCTGCGCCTTGCACACCCAATCATTCCATTCATCACCGAAACCATCTGGCAGCGTGTGAAAGTGATTGCAGGTATCGAGGCCGACACTATCATGCTGCAGCCGTTCCCGGCATTCGATGCTTCCCGTGTTGATGAAGCCGCCGCGGCCGATACCGAATGGCTGAAACAGGCGATCGTGGCTGTACGTAACATTCGTGCAGAAATGAACATTGCCCCAGGCAAACCACTGGAGCTGCTGCTGCGTGGTTGCAGCGAGGCTGCTGTTCGTCGTGTCACCGAGAACAACACCTTCCTGAAGACGATGGCTCGTCTGGAAAGCATCACAGTATTACCTGCCGATGACAGAGGTCCGGTCTCTGTGACCAAAATCATCGACGGCGCAGAACTGCTGATTCCGATGGCTGGCCTGATCGACAAAGATGCCGAGCTGGCTCGTCTGGCGAAAGAAGTGGCGAAAGTCGATGTGGAAATCGGCAAAATCGAAAGCAAACTGGCAAACGAAGGCTTTGTTGCCCGTGCGCCGGAAGCGGTCATCGCCAAAGAGCGTGAACGTCTGGTTGCTTTTGCTGATGCGAAAACTAAGCTGATCGAGCAGCAGGCCGTTATCGCTGCCCTGTAATGCTTTTACCCCTTACGCTTCATAGCGTAAGGGGTATCCTTCCTGAAATATCCTCGCTTGCACTCCCCTTTTTACGGTGCTATTAACAGCAATTGTGTGTCATTTTTGTCATGAGTAATACTATGAGCGTGATTACCCCCGTCGCCACCACCATGCGTCGGATCACTGAGCAGGACAACGCAGCCATTGCGGCGGTGATCCGTATCGTTTCAGCGGAATATGGTCTGACAGCCGATAAAGGCTATACCGTTGCCGACCCTAATCTGGATGAGTTATTCCAGCTTTATACCCAACCCGGTCATGCATATTGGGTGATTGAGCAGGATGGGAAAGTCGTGGGCGGAGGTGGTGTTGCACCGCTCAGTTGCAGTGAACCGGATATCTGCGAACTGCAGAAAATGTATTTCCTGCCCAGCGTACGCGGACAAGGTCTGGCGAAAAAACTGGCGCTGGCCGCCCTCGATCATGCCCGCACCCAGGGCTTTAAACGCTGTTACCTCGAAACCACCGAATTCCTCAAAGAGGCGATTGGCCTGTATGAGCACCTGGGCTTTGCGCATATCGATGCACCGCTGGGTTGCACCGGGCACGTAGACTGTGAAGTCAGGATGCTGAAAAGTCTGTAAATTTCGTTCCTGCCCTCTTCTGTTAAGCGGCTGTAAACTGAATGCTCTACACTCTCAGTTCACACCATAACGGGGGAAATACGATGTCGAAGATAAAAAGCTACGCCGCACCGCAGGCGGGTGCAGAGCTGGAACTGTATGAATACGATGCGGGCGATCTCAAAGCAGAAGACGTCGAAGTACAGGTTGATTACTGCGGGATCTGCCATTCAGACCTCTCGATGATCGATAACGAATGGGGCTTTTCACAGTATCCCCTGGTTGCCGGACACGAAGTGATTGGTCATGTCGTTGCCCTGGGCGCGGCAGCACAGGATAAAGGGCTGAAGATTGGTCAGCGTGTCGGTATCGGCTGGACGGCTCGCAGCTGCGGACACTGTGATGCCTGTATCAGCGGCAACCAGATCAACTGCCTCGAAGGCTCCGTCCCCACCATTCTGAACAAAGGCGGTTTCGCCGATAAACTGCGCGCCGACTGGCAATGGGTCATTCCTCTGCCAGAAAGCATTGATATCGAATCCGCCGGCCCGCTGCTTTGCGGGGGTATCACCGTCTTCAAACCACTGCTGATGCACCACATCACCGCCACCAGCCGCGTGGGTGTGATTGGTATTGGCGGTCTGGGTCACATCGCCATCAAACTGCTGCATGCCATGGGCTGTGAAGTGACCGCCTTTAGCTCTAACCCGGCAAAAGAGAAAGAAGTGCTGGCGATGGGTGCAGATAAAGTGGTTAACAGCCGCGATCCAGAAGCGCTGAAAGCACTCGCAGGTCAGTTTGATCTAATCATCAACACCGTCAACGTCGATCTCGACTGGCAGCCATATTTCGAAGCCCTGGCCTACGGCGGTAATTTCCACACCGTGGGTGCAGTGCTGAAACCGCTGCCGGTTCCGGCATTTACACTGATCGGCGGCGATCGCAGCGTTTCAGGCTCCGCAACCGGTACGCCGTTCGAGTTGCGCAAACTGATGAAATTTGCCGGTCGCACCAAAGTTGCACCAACAACCGAACTGTATCCAATGTCAAAAATCAATGAAGCAATCCAGCACGTACGCGACGGTAAAGCTCGTTACCGCGTGGTGCTAAAAGCCGATTTCTGATAGCCGTTTGCCGGAGCAACGAGCGGCCTGATGCCCTCACCTCAACCCTCTCCTTGTGGGAGAGGGTGCAAACATGAATAACGGTAACGGGTGTTACCGTTTTGCTTTTACCATGGCCTTAAAGACTTCAGCCACCGCTACCGCACCCGGATCGGTGACCCCTTCCAGATTGTCTTTATTCACATACGACGAACGCCCCGCCCCGGCTTTCACCATTTTCGCGGTCGCGTCAGCCCCTGCTTGCGCAGCCTGCGCTGCTGACTGAAGATCGCCTCGCTGTAATGCCTCCAGCGCTGGTTGCAGTGCGTCGATCAATGTACGATCGCCGAGATCCGCCCCCCCATATTGCTTCATCTGCGCAAGACCGCTCAATAACGCCTCGGGGAGTGATTGACCATCATGCAGCTTCTGCCCGGCCGCCGCGAAGAAGATCGACATCAATACGCCACTAGATCCCCCCATTACCGTCGCCAGACGCTCTCCCGTCAACAACAGCAACGCGGGCACATCGTTAAGCGGAAGTTGTTGTTTCTCAAGGCGCTGCGCAATATCACGCGCCCCTTGTGCAAAGGTTGACCCCGTATCACCATCACCCACTTTCGCATCCAGTGCATTCAACCGATTCTCCAGAGCCAGAAGTGTCTGGGTTCCCACCGCAACCAACGCACCTACCCCGGCATTCTCCGACGGCGTAAATTCAACGCGATCATGAATCGCGGTATGGGGCAATGTACGCAACGGCGCAAACGCCACAGGTTTCTGCCAGCCCAGCGTTTCAACACTTTCGTTTATCGCCTGCTCAAAGGTAGCGTTGAGCTTTAACAGCGACAGCGAAAAGCCTTTCATGTCCAGCGAACTGACCAGCGGAGCAGGGCCAATCAGGTAGGCGATATCCTCTTTCAATGCCGAGTGGGCCAGCTCTTTAGTCAGCAGAGCCATTTCCAGTGCCGACACGCCACCGAGATTATTGATTAGCACCGCAAATCGTCCCTTCCCTGCCTGCGCTTTGAGTGGTGTGACAAGCGTATCGATTATGGCTTTACTGTTTTGCGTATCGACAACAGAAGCACCTGGCTCGCCATGGATCCCCAACCCCAGTTCAACATGCCCTTTCCGGATACGCCCTTCATCGTCATCACTGCCCGGCAGATTGCAGGTTTGCATCGCGACTCCCAGGCTCCAGAGGTTATCGCAGGCCTGCCGGGCAATATCGCGCACTTCACCGAGCGATTTACCGTGTTCCGCCGCGAAGCCTGCGATTTTGTGTACCAACGCCGTCCCGGCAATTCCCCGCGGCTGTTTGTTATCCGGCAGGGCGATATCATCCGCGACGATCACCATCTCAACCTTCAGGCCATACCGCTTAGCCTTTTCTGCTGCCAGGCCAAAGTTAAGGCGATCCCCTGTATAGTTTTTCACGATCAGCAGACAGCCGCGATCGCCTGTGACCGCAACAATGGCATTGAGCACGGCGTCCACGCTCGGCGAGGCAAACAGATCCCCACAAACTGCAGCCGTGAGCATGCCTTTACCCACAAAACCAGCATGCGCAGGCTCATGACCGGAACCGCCACCGGAAATCACCGCCACGCGGCTTTTATCCCAGTCACTGCGCGCGATGACACGAATAGCCGGGTCGATATCAAGTTTGACGAGATTACCGTGCGGGGCAGAAATCAAAATACCTTCAATGGCGTCGTTGACCAGCTGTTTGCGGTCATTAAAAAAGAATCTGGACATAGTTTCCCAAAATGTTGTGAACCCTATGCAAAAGCATAGTCCGCACTGGGTAATACGCCGCAAAGTAAGGAATTTTCTGCGTCACATTGCCGTCGGTTTGCCTATACTCCACGCATGACAATGAGAGGACGTGCATCATGAGTACACCACTATTGATCGCCAGGACGCTGGAGAAAGAGTTGTTTTTACTGCCTGCAATGGCAAACCGCCACGGGCTGATTACCGGTGCAACCGGGACGGGTAAAACCGTCACCCTGCAAAAGCTGGCGGAGTCCTTTTCTGCCATTGGCGTTCCGGTGTTTATGGCCGATGTGAAAGGTGATTTAACTGGCGTTGCTCAGGAAGGAACGGCATCGGAAAAACTGCTCGAGCGTCTGCAAAATATTGGCGTGAACGACTGGCAACCGCAGGCCAGCCCGGTCGTTGTCTGGGACATTTTCGGTGAGAAAGGCCATCCCGTGCGCGCTACCGTTTCCGATCTCGGTCCCTTGCTGCTGGCGCGGCTTCTGAATTTGAACGATGTGCAGTCCGGCGTGCTGAATATTATCTTCCGTATTGCCGACGACCAGGGGTTACTGCTGCTTGATTTCAAAGATCTGCGGGCGATAACTCAGTACATCGGGGAGAACGCCAAATCTTTCCAGAATCAGTATGGCAATATCAGCGCTGCTTCCATTGGTGCTATTCAGCGTGGGTTACTGACGCTTGAACAACAAGGCGCAGAGCACTTCTTCGGCGAACCGATGCTGGACATCAGGGACTGGATGCGTACAGACAGCAACGGCCACGGCATCCTCAATATTCTGAGTGCGGAAAAACTCTACCAGATGCCAAAACTCTACGCCGCGAGTCTGCTGTGGATGCTCTCCGAGCTCTATGAACAATTGCCAGAGGCAGGCGATCTGGAAAAACCGAAACTGGTGTTCTTCTTTGACGAGGCCCACCTGCTGTTCAGCGATGCTCCGCAGGTGCTGCTGGATAAGATCGAACAGGTGATCCGTCTGATACGTTCCAAAGGGGTGGGCGTTTACTTCGTTTCGCAAAACCCGTCGGATATCCCCGATAACGTTCTGGGGCAACTCGGGAACCGTGTGCAACATGCCCTGCGAGCCTTCACGCCTAAAGATCAGAAGGCCGTCAAAGCCGCAGCGCAAACCATGCGGGCGAATCCTGCATTTGATACTGAAGCAGCCATCCAGGCTTTAGGGACCGGTGAAGCACTGATCTCCTTCCTGGACGCGAAAGGCAGCCCGTCCGTGGTAGAACGTGCAATGGTGATTGCCCCCTACTCACGTATGGGACCAGTCACCGATGACGAGCGCAACAGCCTGATAAACCACTCTCCTGTCTACGGTAAGTATGAAGATGAAGTAGACAGAGAATCAGCGTTCGAGATGCTGCAAAAAGGGGTACAAGCGACGACGGACTCACAAGGCGCCGCCGCCACCAAAGAGGTATCAGATTCCACAGATGATGGGCTCCTCGGGGGGCTGAAAGACATTCTGTTTGGCAGTACAGGGCCTCGTGGTGGCAAGCGCGATGGCGTGGTACAGACCATGGCTAAAAGCGCGGCGCGGCAGGTTACCAATCAAATTGTGCGCGGCATGCTGGGAAGCCTGCTAGGGGGCCGTCGCAGGTAGTAAAGGACTCCACGGACGTCCAATAGCCGATCCCTGAACCCCGTGCTCATTCAGGTAACGGTCAATTTCAACCATCCCCGTCCAGCGGTTCTCACACCACAGTGGTGCGAGGAGCGTTGGCCGGCGAGCACTGGCTGAGATGCGATGATAAATAATCTCGGGTGGAGTATGCCGAATCATCTCACCCGCCGTCACGGTATAGTCTTCCAGCGCAATACCGTTAAGCCGCCCGGCCTCCCACGCTTTCGCCATCGTACTGCCTTTCACGATATGCAACGGGTGCAGCTTAATCCCGTCAACACCCGTCTCAACCACCTTCTCCAGTGTCTCAAGACTGTGCTGAAGCCCTTCGCCTGGCAAACCGACAATCAGGTGCGAGCACACCTTGAGCCCGCGTTCACGGGCCAAACGCGTGGTTTGCTGATAACAGGCAAAGTCGTGACCACGATTGATACGGTGCAAGGTTTTGTCATGTGCCGTTTGTAACCCCAACTCCAGCCAAATTTCATAACCCAGAGCGTTGTACTCACTCAGCAAATCCAGCACCGCTTCTGGCACACAGTCCGGGCGCGTACCCACACATAACCCCACGATACTGGCCTGACTTACCGCCTGCTGGTACATCGAACGCAGCACCTGCACTTCCGCCCAGGTGCTGGTATACGCCTGAAAATAGGCCAGATACTGCTTTGCGCGATTCACCCGCTTTGCCTGATGGGTAAGTTGCTCAGCGATGGAATGATGTTGCTGCGCCTCATCAGCAAACGAGGCGACATTACAGAAAGTACAGCCACCACGGCCAATCGTCCCGTCACGATTTGGACAGCTAAAACCACCGTGTAATGTCAGCTTATGAACCTTTTGTCCGTATCGACGTGAAAGATCCCCACCAAACATATTGACTAATTTCTGTAACTGCATAATCTGTTAGACCGCCCCGGAGAAAGGGGATAAGCCTGCCATTTTTAGCTTCAGTCGGCGATGACCTGGATCAAGCGCCCTGGACTGCTATTATTCATTTGAATAAAAACTCACGATTACTGCAATTTCATTCATACGACCTGCAATTACTTTTCCTTATGTTCTGATTGTTTTTTTCACTTATAGCATCACAGCTGAAAAACAGTGTGATTATGCGGGTTAGAGCATAATACCAGATTATAATTCTGCAAAAAAAACACCATTCAGCATGCTGCATTGATAATACCGCTTTCATATAGTGAGTCAGATCACACTCCCTGGTGACTTTGTTTGAGGTTTATTGGATGTAAAAATAGTGAAATACTTTTTACATTCAATAAGATAACCATCCTTTAGCACATTTTTGTATAAATAAGTTTGCCATTTGACCTGTGTACCAATTCCCGATAAGTTGGAAATCCGCTGGAAGCTTTCTGGATGAGCCACTGCTCATCATATTTATGCAGTAATTGAGATTCCCTCTGAAGCAAGTCCTCAAACTTGTTTGACCTGTGCGAAAAGGATATTAAGAGGGCGAATGCGAGGTACGCGTATGAAGCGCAAACCCCGTCGCCATGCTCTTTCTGTGCCTGTGCGCCACGGTCCAGATAGGATCCCGAAGAGCCTGGGGAGGTTCACTGATATGTTGTACGATAAATCCCTTGAGAAGGATAACTGTGGTTTCGGCCTGATCGCCCACATAGAAGGCGAACCTAGCCACAAGGTAGTGCGTACCGCAATACACGCACTGGCCCGTATGCAGCACCGAGGCGCGATCCTTGCCGATGGTAAAACCGGCGACGGTTGCGGTCTGCTGCTGCAAAAACCCGATCGTTTCTTCCGTATCGTTGCGGAAGAGCGCGGCTGGCGTTTAGCCAAAAACTATGCTGTCGGCATGTTGTTCCTGAATCAGGACCCAGACAAAGCCGCCGCTTCACGCCGCATCGTCGAAGAAGAACTTCAACGTGAAACCCTGTCAATTGTCGGCTGGCGCGATGTGCCAACCAACGAAGGGGTGCTCGGTGAAATCGCCCTCTCCTCGCTGCCTCGTATTGAGCAAATCTTTGTTAACGCGCCTGCGGGCTGGCGTCCACGTGATATGGAACGTCGCCTGTTTATCGCCCGCCGTCGCATTGAAAAACGTCTCCAGGAAGATAAAGAGTTCTACGTCTGTAGCCTCTCGAACCTGGTGAACATCTATAAAGGTCTGTGTATGCCGGCTGACCTGCCGCGCTTTTACCTGGACCTGGCGGATCTGCGTCTGGAATCGGCCATTTGCCTGTTCCACCAGCGCTTCTCCACCAACACCGTTCCACGCTGGCCGCTGGCCCAGCCGTTCCGCTACCTTGCGCATAACGGCGAGATCAACACCATCACTGGTAACCGCCAGTGGGCACGCGCTCGTACTTATAAGTTCCAGACACCACTGATCCCAGACCTGCACGATGCTGCGCCGTTCGTTAACGAAACCGGCTCGGACTCCAGCTCCATGGATAACATGCTGGAACTGCTGCTGGCAGGCGGGATGGATATCGTCCGCGCGATGCGTCTGCTCGTGCCACCGGCATGGCAGAACAACCCGGATATGGATCCAGAGCTGCGCTCTTTCTTCGACTTTAACTCCATGCATATGGAGCCGTGGGATGGCCCTGCGGGCATCGTCATGTCCGATGGTCGTTTTGCTGCCTGTAACCTGGACCGTAATGGTCTGCGTCCGGCGCGCTACGTCATTACCAAGGACAAGCTGATCACCTGTGCCTCTGAAGTTGGGATCTGGGATTACCAGCCGGATGAAGTGGTTGAGAAAGGGCGTGTCGGTCCTGGCGAGCTGATGGTGATTGATACCCGTGGCGGTCGCATCCTGCACTCAGCTGAAACGGATGACGATCTGAAAAGCCGTCACCCGTATAAAGAGTGGATGGAGAAAAACGTCCGCCGTCTCGTGCCATTTGAAGACTTGCCAGACGAAGATGTCGGCAGCCGCGAAATGGACGACGATACGCTGTTCAGCTACCAGAAACAGTTTAACTACAGCGCCGAAGAGCTGGATTCTGTTATCCGTGTTCTCGGTGAAAATGGCCAGGAAGCGGTCGGCTCTATGGGTGATGACACCCCGTTTGCCGTGCTCTCCAGCCAGCCGCGCATTATTTACGATTACTTCCGTCAGCAGTTTGCGCAGGTAACAAACCCGCCTATCGATCCGCTGCGTGAAGCGCACGTCATGTCGCTCGCCACCAGCATCGGCCGCGAGATGAACGTCTTCTGTGAAGCAGAAGGCCAGGCACACCGCCTGAGCTTTAAATCGCCGATCCTGCTGTACTCCGATTTCAAACAGCTCACCACCATGAAAGAGGAACATTATCGCGCCGATACGCTCGATATTACTTTCGACGTGACCGAAGCCAGTCTCGAAGAGACGGTGAATGCGCTGTGCGATAAAGCCGAACAAATGGTGCGTAACGGCACGGTATTGCTGGTGCTGTCCGACCGTAACATCGCGAAGAACCGTCTGCCGGTTCCTGCGCCAATGGCCGTTGGCGCAATCCAGACCCGTCTGGTCGATAAGAGCCTGCGCTGCGACGCCAACATTATCGTTGAGACCGCCAGTGCGCGCGATCCGCACCACTTTGCTGTGCTGTTAGGCTTTGGTGCGACGGCTATCTACCCGTATCTCGCCTACGAAACGCTGGCAAGACTGGTCGATACCCGTGCGATCGAGAAAGAGTACCGTACAGTGATGCTGAACTACCGTAACGGCATCAACAAAGGCCTGTACAAAATCATGTCCAAAATGGGCATCTCGACCATCGCCTCTTATCGCTGCTCGAAACTGTTCGAAGCCGTTGGCTTGCATGATGACGTTGCCAATCTGTGTTTCCAGGGTGTGATCAGCCGTATCGGCGGAGCCGGTTTTACCGACTTCCAGCAGGATCTGGTTAACCTGTCAAAACGCGCCTGGCTGGCACGTAAGCCGCTGGATCAAGGCGGCTTGCTGAAATATGTCCACGGTGGTGAATACCACGCTTACAACCCGGATGTGGTGCGTACGCTGCAACAGGCGGTTCAGAGTGGCGAGTACAGCGATTATCAGCAATATGCTGAGCTGGTTAACAACCGTCCGGCGGCAACACTGCGCGACCTGTTAGCGCTGAATCCTGGTGATGAAGCCATCAGCATTAACGATGTTGAACCCGCTACAGAACTGTTCAAACGCTTTGATACCGCGGCGATGTCCATCGGCGCGCTGAGTCCGGAAGCCCACGAAGCGCTGGCTGAGGCGATGAACAGCATCGGTGGTAATTCAAACTCCGGCGAAGGCGGCGAAGATCCTGCCCGTT
The DNA here is from genome assembly GCF_016859735.1 of Lelliottia sp. RWM.1. Taxonomy (NCBI): domain Bacteria; kingdom Pseudomonadati; phylum Pseudomonadota; class Gammaproteobacteria; order Enterobacterales; family Enterobacteriaceae; genus Lelliottia; species Lelliottia sp. RWM.1. The sequence goes on from NZ_WLVC01000002.1 coordinate 233,260, forward strand.
ACGGCACAAACAAAGTGTCCCGTATTAAGCAGGTGGCATCCGGTCGCTTTGGCGTAACGCCAGCGTACCTGGTCAACGCCGACGTGATTCAGATTAAAGTCGCTCAGGGTGCAAAACCGGGCGAAGGCGGTCAGTTACCGGGTGACAAAGTGACCCCGTATATCGCCAAACTGCGCTATTCCGTACCGGGCGTGACACTGATTTCCCCACCGCCGCACCACGATATCTACTCTATCGAGGATTTAGCGCAGCTGATTTTTGACCTGAAACAGGTCAACCCGAAAGCGATGATCTCCGTGAAGCTGGTGTCCGAACCGGGTGTCGGCACAATCGCAACCGGTGTTGCTAAAGCCTATGCAGACCTTATCACCATTGCCGGTTACGACGGTGGTACAGGGGCAAGCCCGCTTTCCTCCGTGAAATATGCAGGTTGTCCGTGGGAGCTGGGTCTGGTGGAAACGCAACAGGCTCTGGTCGCTAACGGACTGCGTCACAAGATCCGTCTGCAGGTGGATGGCGGCCTGAAAACGGGCCTCGATATCATCAAAGCGGCAATTCTGGGTGCAGAGAGCTTTGGCTTTGGTACGGGTCCAATGGTTGCTCTGGGGTGTAAATACCTGCGTATTTGCCACCTGAACAACTGCGCAACCGGTGTAGCAACCCAGGACGAGAAGCTGCGCAAGAACCATTACCACGGTCTGCCGTTTAAAGTGACAAACTACTTTGATTTTATCGCCCGTGAAACCCGCGAGCTGATGGCACAGTTGGGTGTGAAACGTCTGGTGGATCTGATTGGCCGTACAGACCTGCTGAAAGAGCTGGAAGGCTTTACCGCCAAGCAGCAGAAACTGGAGTTGTCGAAACTGCTGGAAACTGCACAGCCTCATCCAGGCAAAGCGGTTTACTGCACCGAGAACAACCCACCGTTCGACAACGGTGTATTGAACGCACAGCTGCTGCACCAGGCGAAATCTTATGTTGATGACAAACAGAGCAAAACGTTCTGGTTTGACATCCGCAACACTGACCGCTCGGTTGGCGCCTCGTTGTCTGGTTACATCGCACAGACGCATGGCGACCAGGGTCTGGCGGCCGATCCGATCACCGCGCACTTCAGCGGTACTGCGGGTCAGAGCTTCGGCGTGTGGAACGCAGGCGGTGTTGAGCTGTACCTGACTGGCGACGCTAACGACTATGTCGGTAAAGGTATGGCTGGTGGCCTGCTGGCAGTTCGCCCACCGGTGGGCTCCGCGTTCCCAAGCCACAAAGCCAGCATTATCGGCAACACCTGCTTATACGGTGCAACCGGCGGTCGCCTGTTTGCGGCAGGCCGCGCGGGTGAACGTTTTGCCGTACGTAACTCCGGTGCTATCACGGTGGTGGAAGGCATTGGCGATAACGGTTGTGAATACATGACGGGCGGGATTGTTTGCGTACTGGGTAAAACCGGCGTGAACTTCGGCGCAGGCATGACGGGCGGTTTTGCATACGTCCTGGATGAAGACGGTGAGTTCCGCAAACGCGTGAACCCGGAGCTGGTGGAAGTCTTGGGCGTTGAAACCTTGCCTATCCACGAAGAGCATCTGCGCGGTTTGATTACCGAGCACGTGCAGCATACCGGTTCTTCGCGTGGCGAAGAGATCCTGGCGAACTGGCCAGCGTTCTCTGCGAACTTCGCGCTGGTTAAACCGAAGTCCAGCGATGTTAAAGCACTGTTGGGTCACCGTAGTCGTAGCGCAGCAGAGCTGCGTGTGCAGGCGCAGTAAGGGGTAGCAATGAGTCAGAACGTATACCAGTTTATCGACCTGCAGCGTGTTGATCCGCCAAAGAAACCGCTGAAGATCCGTAAAATTGAATTTATTGAAATCTACGAGCCGTTTTCAGAAGGCCAGGCCAAAGCACAGGCAGACCGCTGCCTGTCCTGCGGTAACCCTTACTGTGAGTGGAAATGTCCGGTTCATAACTACATCCCGAACTGGCTGAAGCTGGCCAACGAAGGGCGTATTTTTGAAGCTGCGGAGCTGTCTCACCAGACCAACACCCTGCCGGAAGTCTGTGGTCGCGTGTGTCCACAGGATCGTCTGTGTGAAGGTTCCTGTACGCTGAACGACGAGTTTGGTGCGGTGACTATCGGCAACATCGAACGCTATATCAACGATAAAGCCTTCGAAATGGGCTGGCGTCCGGATATGACGGGCGTGCGTCAGACCGACAAACGCGTAGCCATCATTGGCGCAGGCCCTGCGGGCCTGGCCTGTGCAGACGTATTGACCCGTAACGGCGTGAAAGCGGTAGTGTTTGACCGTCACCCAGAAATTGGCGGTCTGCTAACCTTCGGTATTCCCGCCTTCAAGCTGGAAAAAGAGGTGATGACTCGCCGCCGCGAAATCTTCACCGGCATGGGTATTGAGTTCAAACTGAATATCGAAGTGGGCCGCGATGTGCAGCTCGACGATTTGCTGAAAGAGTACGACGCAGTGTTCCTGGGCGTGGGTACATATCAGTCCATGCGCGGTGGTCTGGAAAATGAAGAAGCCCCAGGCGTATTCGATGCCCTGCCGTTCCTGATTGCCAATACCAAGCAGATTATGGGCTTCGGCGAAACAGCCGAAGAGCCTTATGTCAGCATGGAAGGCAAACGCGTGGTTGTCCTGGGCGGTGGTGATACCGCGATGGACTGTGTCCGTACATCCATTCGTCAGAATGCTGCCCACGTGATTTGTGCTTACCGCCGTGACGAAGAAAACATGCCTGGCTCTAAACGTGAAGTCAAAAACGCGCGTGAAGAAGGTGTGGAATTCCAGTTCAACATCCAGCCTTTGGGTATTGAAGTGAATGCCAACGGCAAAGTGAGCGGCGTGAAGATGGCACGCACTGAAATGGGTGCACCCGATGCGAAAGGCCGTCGTCGTGCAGAAATCGTGGCAGGCTCCGAACATGTGATCCCGGCTGATGCCGTCGTGATGGCGTTTGGTTTCCGTCCTCACAGCATGGAATGGCTGGCGAAACACAGCGTTGAGCTGGACTCTCAGGGCCGTATCATTGCCCCTGAAGGCAGCGAAAACGCGTTCCAGACCAGCAACCCGAAAATCTTCGCGGGTGGCGATATCGTTCGCGGTTCTGACCTGGTGGTTACCGCCATTGCTGAAGGTCGCAAAGCGGCTGATGGCATCATGAACTACCTGGAAGTGTAAGTCGCAAAAAGTAAAAAGCCGGATGGGTAACCATCCGGCTTTTTTTCGCCAACATCGCGGCACTATTTCGTCGCTAATCGCCAGGTTAACTCGCTTTCCAGGGACGTCTCATCAGTGTTATTACTAAAAGCAGAGTCATTAAGGACAGGAAAAACCGTCACCTTAAAACTCATCTGTTGGCCTGAGGGAACTTGATCATTCTCTACAGCGATCACGCCTTCGTTATTGCGAATATAGAAAGGTGATTCCGCTTTGCTATCAGGCGTAAAGTTCACCTGGTCGAGCGTCTTGCCAACACTGTAGCTTTTTCCGTCAAGGGTCAAACTATCGACTTTTACCCCCAGCCCCCCATTCTGCCCAAACTGAAAACGTCCTTTCTCTCCCGCTGCACCTTGCACAAAAACGGCCATTTTCTGTTTTTCTGGGCAAAAAACATTTACGCTAACTTCACGCTCAGGCATCTTGTGCCAGCTATCTTGTGTTTTCACTATGTCATCCCGTCGTATTTGACGGTAATCCACTACTGGCTGCGATAGCGTGATCTGACAATCCTCTGCATGCGATAGCTCTGGCAGGCACAACGTAAGTAAAAACAAGATCCCCATTAAACGCTGCATTTTCATCGGCACACTCCATTCACTTCTTCGTAGAAAACATCTTCATCCCGCTTGTCGCTTAATGTGTAATCAATCTTACAGAGGCGGTTATTGTTATCATCCATGGCATAAATGGCGGTGAGCTGCTGAGCATCGTTGATAAAGACGTGCCCATCATCAACCGTGGTAACAACGTAGTTTCCTTTGTCATCCACAACCGAGAGCCCTTTAGCCAGAGGTTTGCCATCTTGTCGTTTTACACGCAGCATGACACGTCGACTATTCAGGACGTTAAACGTCACTTCGCTTACTGACGCATTGGCGGCGGCGATATATTTCGTCCCGTTCGCTAACGTCATACTCGGGGGTAACTTGTTGGCATTGACCTCTATGCGGGAATTTCGCCATTCATTCAGGCCAGGAACGACGGCCTGTCCCCATCGATCCGTCCAGACGGTTCCCTGAGGCGTAGACATTTCTACGCCACTTTTCGGCTCATTCAGTTTGGCAATCGCAAAGGTGTCTCTGATGGTATAAGGCGAGAAGGTGACGCCATCTTTGTGCATCGCAATACCGCCGGACAGCGTGGTGCTGTAGTTACGCTGTTGACTACCGTTACTGCCAGCCCCCACACTCAACTGCGTGTAGTGCAGGTTGGTATTGATGTTGCCGTTAAAGCTATTGTCCTGTGACTCTTGATCGCGATCGGCAGAAATATAGTAATTCGTGTTATCTCCCAGTGAGCCACTGTTCGCGACGCCATAATTCGTTCTGTCACCTTGTTTGCGCATATACGTACTGACGCTTTGTGACCTTCCAAGCGGGATGCTCAGGTTCACGTACAGCAGATCATCGTCCTGATCATCATCGACGCTGCCGACCGCTCTTTGCCAGTTAACCGTCACAGAAGCATATTTGAAGGTTTTCCCCCATGAAAGCAGGACGTAACGGGTATCTTTTTCACCGCTGTTGCTTTGGTTGTAGTTAAATCCAAAACTGAAACTACCGGCCAGAGGGGAGGCAAAACTCAACGTTGATGAGTACGTATTGTCATACCCCTGGTAGTCATCATCCATCGCCTCAGCCAGTTCGCGGTAATTCCCGCTAAAGTGCGCTGCGCTTGCTGATAATCCAACCTGTTTACCCAGCGCAATCGTACTTTGTAATTCCGTTTTCAGCCCACTGTTTTCATCACCGAACTGTTCTTTGCTTGCCGCCACGGTGGAGGAAACACCCCATCCCTCCATAAGCTGGAGCTCAGCACTCCCTCCTGCCGCCTGATACTTTTCAGCCGCGACACCCGAAGCCAAAAAATTCATCCAGGGCAAAAATCTCCAGCCGTTTGAAATATTCAGGACCAGCGGATCACCATAATCGCTGTCAATACTGCGCACCTGACCCGCTGACACAGTAAGCCCCTGTGGGCGCGATAAATTCTGCGCTTTTACCGCAGAAGCCGGAACAATGTAATGACTGGTTGCCCCATCGGACTCCACAACGGTGACATCCAGATCCACGTTGCTGCGGACCATTGGGACATCATCTAAGGTGAACGGCCCTGCGGGGACTAACGTACTGAAGATAAGCCGGTTGTTTTGCCGTACCTCAACGCGCGCCTGCGCGGAGCGAGCAATACCTGAAACACTGACACCGGAACCCTCTTTCTGTAGTTCACGGGTTGGCATAAGTTGCACCCCCGTGATAGGCACACCGCTCAGGACTGTAGAATAGGCATTAATTTCACCGACCTGCATAGTCAGCTTCTGCAAAGCAAAAACATGCTCAGCGTAGGTGTAAATACTGTCAGCATTTTTTTTGCCATCATCATCCGTCAGGATATAGCGACTGCGCAGCGACCAGTCCATGGCATTCAACCCAGCTTCAAGGCTTGCCTGCGAATAACGACTGGCATCACTGCCTTCATACTCGTTTCGCGTACTGAAAAGGGAGTAATTAAGCAACCCTGCTGTGCCACCATGCTGGAAATTTTTGATATCCGTATCCAGGCCATTGATCGCTTCTTGTGGCAGATACAGTTCAACCGCTTCCTGATTAGGTAATGCATTCACTACCGCCTGCGCATAATCATGGCGAATATCATGGCAAGCGTCATCTGCCTTCAGCGGAACAGGAACCAGCCCTGCAAACTCAATAAAATCTGCATCGATACACAGCACACCGTCATCGTTAAAGCGCACAGCAGCCGTTCCACGATCTTTACCATTCACCTTGACTGAAACTGAGTGAACTCCGGGTAAAAAACGCGGGGCTTTGGCAAAATAACGGTTAAGGTCTGCATTCAACCCGCGAGATTCCAGAATCCCGGTATCGAATGTCACCTCTCTTGCCAATACGTCGGAAGGAGGAAGGAGTACCAGAGGTAACGTGCCGCAAAGAATAGCGCGGACACAAAATGCAAGGTGGTTAATTTTATGCACCACTATTTCCCTTTTTTAATTATTTAGTTCAGAGATAAAACTGGGTACTTCAACGCCATAACGGCTTGCAGGGAAAAACTTCACTTTTTTGTCACTGCCAGACACTTTCGTTAACGTAGCCGAGAGCGTTTCGCCAGGCAGAATATAGGTTTTCGGTAACGTGCCACCCACACCAGAGGGCTGTAACACAATATTTTGCGCAAGGCGGACGACGTATTTACTAGGGTTTTTTACCTGGACTGATGATCCTACAGTTGACCACTTCAAATATTTCCAGGCGTCAGTCACCACGGCCAGTTTTGCCGGGCGGATCAGTACCGGGATATCCTGGCGAATATTGATACCGATTTTAATTTTATTGTCGTCACTTTTTGGTGGAATACCTTCGAATGTCACACGTTTATAATGCTCGACATCCAAAGGGACACTATTTTGTAAAATAAAACGAAGTTGTTGTGTTTGCTCTGGTTCAAGACGTACCACTGGCTGTGTAACAATGAGTTTTAACCCTTTATCATCGGGCAAATCAACGACATTGGTATAAAGCAGCGCAGGATGACTGTCCGTGTTTTTAATATTAATCGTGCCACTATGAGTTGCCTCATCAATTACCAGCAAACTTGTTTCAGGAACCATTCCCGCGGCATGCACTGTTAATTGCAAAGATAACAGCGCCGTAGTCAGCATGGTCTTTAAAAAAACAGACTTAGAACAGAACATAATAAAATCCCTTGCATATGACACGATAACACTCCGTGTCTATCGTGTGTTTAAAAAAGAGTCAATGCTCTGCATTGACTCTCGGTAATAGAAGAAATTAAATATCGACGATTTTAATTACAGATATTTCAGGCTGATAGTGATCTGTCCATCCAGCGGGGTATCATCAGTAATTGCCAGGGTAGCCGTATCTTTAATCGCCAGAGACGTCACCAGAGGGAAGGTCGCCTCCTTGAATGCCAACGGTTCTACAGTACCCGCAGCAGCAACGGTGAAATCAACAGCGTTATATCCCATCGTTGAACCATTAACATTCTTAGTCCAGTTTGGAGCTCCAGACAGCTGAGAGATTGAGTCAACAACGTTGCCATCGGCCTCTACACTGTCAGTCTTAACAAACAAGCTATAATTGCCAATTTTTTCACCACCAGCAGTAGTAGTACCAACACCATAAAGACGGCTAGATATTGTCATTGTTTCACCTACAAATGTGCCATCCTCTACCGCAACACCAGCCCTGGACTGCTCGCGGTCATCAACCATGTTCCATGATACTTTGGTTGGCGCAGTACAACTGATCGTGAGATCAATATCTTTATGCCCCAACTGATTAACCTCCGTTGCAGACAGTTCGGCTAAATGAATAACGCCATAATCAACAACACCACCATTGCCTAATGAAGGTGTACATGCAGCATTAGTGAGCAATCCTTTTACCTGTAATACCGTGCTTGGTGCTGCGAATGCTGAGTTGACACAAAGAGCAAGAGTAGTTGCTAAAATAATCTTTTTCATTAGTTAATCCTTAACATGTGAATTTTTATAGTTTATGCAAAAATATTAATTATAAATTTTACATTCTAAAACTGAAAAACATCACTCTAACAGAGTGATGTTTTAAAATTATACATCATCAACAAATGCATTCAATTTAGAATTTTTAACAATCGTTTGCAGTAACATTCAATAAATTTACTGTAAGTATGAATCGAAGTATAAAAAAGGAATCAGACAGACAAACAATTCACAAAATCAATATTTCATTACATATAAATTTCACCACGTCATTTTCACTAATATATAACTTTACTTATCTAGTTATTCCACTCACTAAATATTATTACCCCTCGCGCCATGTAATATAATAGTTACCAACATGGCGTCACTCATTATATATACACTAAATTTCCCATGCCATTTAATAGCAATTATGAATACAAACCAACAAAAAATGTTCTTACTTCGTAGTAGATAACTTAAACATCATTATCAAATGATTTTTTAAAAAACATATAGTTATGTTAATTTTAACTGCATCGCTTACTATAAAATTACCCCCATAAAAAAACCAGTCAAGACTACTCTTGACTGGTTTTATAAATAAACACATTCAGTTTATTTTACAACGCGTAAGGCCGGACGACCGCCGCGCGGAGGCGGATCGTCATCAGGGTCGTTGTCGTGATCATGATCGGGCTTATCGCCATCGATAAGGGACATCACTGTGTCGCTTTCGCGTTCATCAGAGACGTCATCATCGTTGAGACTGGCAACATCTTCATCATAAGCCGTTTCTGGCTCAAACATCGTTCCAGCACCGTTCTCACGGGCATAGATCGCCAGCACCGCAGCCAACGGAACGGACACCTGACGCGGCACACCACCAAAGCGCGCATTAAAGCGCACTTCGTCGTTAGCCAACTCCAGATTACCCACCGCACGGGGGGCAATATTCAGAACAATTTGTCCGTCACGGGCGTATTCCATAGGAACAAGCACTCCCGGCAACGTCACATCCACCACCAGGTGCGGCGTGAGCTGGTTATCCAGCAACCATTCATAGAATGCACGCAGCAGATACGGGCGGCGGGGAGATAGCTGTGACATTTCCACAATCATTAACCCCGGCCGAGACGCATTTCACGTTCAGGCTCAGTCAAAGACGCCAGGAAAGAGTCACGTTCAAACACACGCGTCATATAACCTTTCAGCTCTTTAGAACCAGGGCCACTGAATTCCACACCCAGCGTCGGCAGACGCCACAGCAGTGGAGCCAGGTAGCAATCAACCAGGCTGAACTCATCGCTCAGGAAAAACGGTTTCTGACCGAACACTGGCGCAATTGCCAGCAGCTCTTCACGCAGTTGCTTACGTGCAGCATCCGCTTCAGAAGACGAACCGTTAACGATAACGTTCATCAGCGAGTACCAGTCTTTCTCGATGCGCTGCATGTACAGGCGGCTTTCACCACGTGCAACAGGGTAAACAGGCATCAGTGGTGGATGCGGGAAACGCTCATCCAGATATTCCATAATGATACGGGATTCCCACAAGGTCAGCTCACGATCAACCAACGTCGGAACACTTTGGCTCGGGTTGAGATCGATAAGATCCTGAGGTGGGTTATCCTTTTCCACATGCTCGATCTCAAAACTGACACCCTTCTCGGCCAGCACGATACGAACCTGATGGCTATAAATGTCAGTAGGACCAGAAAACAGCGTCATTACCGAACGTTTGTTGGCAGCGACAGCCATGAAAACCTCCAGGTATATTCAGAATTTTTACTGCTACCAGCCCAACAAGGGCCAGCCAGATGTTGTATCGCCCATTCAAGAGCAAACACTACTGTTCATAAATCGAACAAAAACCGAGTGTTCATCGATATTTGGGCAGAAAATTGGATGATAGTTTACCAGATTTTACGACCTTTGTGGTGAGGGGATTCTGGAAATGAGGAAAAAGAGGAGATATATGCGTTCATATTGTGGATAACATGGGCATTATCCATAAAAAAACCCGCCGGAGCGGGTTTTTCGCCAATCGTTCTGCAATAAGCAGAAAGCAGATTAACGTTTGGAGAACTGTGGACGACGACGTGCTTTACGCAGACCCACTTTCTTACGTTCAACCTGACGAGCGTCACGAGTAACGAAGCCAGCTTTACGCAGTTCAGAACGCAGGGATTCGTCGTACTCCATCAGAGCGCGGGTGATACCGTGACGGATCGCACCTGCCTGACCGGAGATACCACCACCTTTAACAGTGATGTACAGATCCAGTTTTTCTACCATATCAACCAGTTCCAGCGGCTGGCGAACTACCATGCGGGCAGTTTCACGACCGAAGTACTGTTCCAGAGAACGTTGGTTGATTACGATTTTACCACTGCCCGGTTTGATGAACACGCGAGCTGCGGAACTTTTGCGGCGACCAGTGCCGTAGTATTGATTTTCAGCCATTGCCTATAATCCCGATTAGATGTCAAGAACTTGCGGTTGCTGTGCCGCGTGGTTGTGCTCGTTACCCGCGTAAACTTTCAGTTTACGGTACATAGCACGACCCAGCGGGCCTTTTGGCAGCATGCCTTTAACCGCGATTTCAATCACACGCTCAGGACGGCGGGCAATCATCTCTTCAAAGGTCGCTTCTTTGATACCACCGATGTGGCCGGTGTGGTGGTAATACATTTTGTCTTCGCGCTTGTTGCCGGTTACAGCAACTTTTTCTGCGTTCAGAACGATGATGTAATCACCAGTATCAACGTGCGGAGTGTATTCCGCTTTGTGCTTACCGCGCAGGCGACGAGCCAGTTCGGAAGCCAGACGGCCCAGAGTTTTACCGGTCGCGTCAACAACATACCAGTCGCGTTTTACGGTTTCTGGTTTAGCTGTAAAAGTTTTCATTAAAAGCTTACCCAAATAATAAGTTACACGTTGGTGAACACCCAAACGTTTAGTCAGTTGAGGTTCACACGACATTGTCCAGCAAACCTACCCCTTCGAATAGCCTATGCCGGCGCATAGAAAGTTTTGGGAAAAAAACCTTCTCGTAACGTGGGGTCGCAAGATTATAGAGAAGTCAGGGTCAAAGGTCGACCCCTAAATGTGATTCGGTGCGGGTTTTTCGGTGGGTGGGTTTTGTGCGGCCTGATGCTCTCTCCTCCGACCCTTCTCCCGCGGGGAGAGGGGCGCATTTATGGCATATGCTGGCGCTTCAGGTACTCTTCGCTTTGCATCTCCTGCAAGCGCGACAAACAACGCTGGAACTCAAATTTCAGTCTTTCACCCTGGTATACCTCATATAAAGGTACAGCAGAACTCACCACGAGCTTTACATGCCGCTCATAAAACTCATCCACCAGTGCGATAAATCGACGCGCTTCACTCTCCATTAGCGGCGTCATCACTGGCACATCGTGAAGCATTACCGTATGGAAAAGGCGTGAAAGCGCAATGTAATCATGCTGGCTACGGGCATCGACACAAAGTGTTGCAAAGGATACTGCGAGCGTTTGATTTTCCACACCCAGAGTCTGTAGCGGCCGGTGATTGATTTCCAGCTCTGGAGCTGTATTGTGCTTCGCCCCAGCCAGTGCCAGCCATAGTTTATCCATCTGGCTTTGCGTCTCATCATTTAACGGCGACAACCACAAATGCGCCTGAGTCAGTGTACGCAGACGATAATCTACCCCGGCATCGACGTTCATGATGTCGCAGTGTTGTTTAATCGCATCGATGGCGGGCAGGAATCTGGCCCGTTGTAAGCCGTTACGGTACAGATCATCGGGTGGAATATTCGACGTCGCCACGAGCGTGATACCGCGGGCAAACAGCGCTTTCATCAAGCCACCCAGCAGCATGGCATCAGTGATATCAGAGACAAAGAACTCGTCAAAACACAGCACGTCAGTTTCTGCCTTGAACCGATCGGCAACAATCTCCAGCGGGTCACTTTTACCTTGCAACGCCGTCAGTTCTTCATGAACCCGAAGCATAAATCGATGGAAGTGCAGGCGCTGTTTCCGCGTTCCCGGCAAGCTCTGGTAGAACATGTCCATCAACCAGGTTTTTCCACGTCCGACACCGCCCCACATATATAAACCACGGGCGGGTGCATTGACCTGCTGCTCTTTTTTTCCCAGTAACCGGCTAAACGCCGCCTTCAACCCACCGCGACTCACCAGTTCTTCGGGTTTGACCGTGAGTTCCTGATAAATAATATCCAGTTGGTTTACGGCTTCGCGCTGGACGTCATCGGGCTGATGTGACCCCTCATTCAGGGCCAGTTGATATCGCGATAAGGGAGAAAGGCTTTGCATAATATTGTTGTTATTCCTTCGGTTAACACTCATCAATACGTACAACTGATGAAAAAAAGGCCGTTCTACACTACGCGATGATACGTCAGGATTCCACTTCTGCGGAAATAGCGGTTATAGTGGCAATATCAGGCACAGGCAGGAGCCGAGCCAACACCCTACGGAACCACAAGATAACGGGAGAAGTTCATGACCTGGGAATATGCGCTAATCGGTTTAGTCGTCGGCATCGTCATCGGTGCTGTGGCCATGCGTTTCGGTAATCGCAAATTACGTCAGCAGCAGTCCTTACAGTACGAACTGGAAAAGAATAAAGCTGAACTGGAAGAGTATCGTGAAGAGCTGGTTAGCCACTTTGCCCGTAGCGCCGAGCTGCTGGATAACATGGCAACCGACTATCGTCAGTTGTATCAACACATGGCAAAAAGCTCAAGCAACCTGCTGCCGGAAATGACCGCGGAAACCAATCCGTTCCGTAACCGTCTGGCAGAGTCCGAAGCCAGTAACGATCAGGCTCCTGTGCAAATGCCACGCGATTACTCTGATGGTGCGTCCGGCCTTCTGCGCGGTGGCGCAAAACGCGATTAATCGCACAACCTAAATATATTTTACGGGCGCATGTATTGCGCCCGTCCTTTCTTTCCGACCCCAGCTATTATTTAGTCAAACACCTCATTGTTCAGCGGTTTAAAATTCAATAACATCAAAGTGTTTTTGGGGCCGTTCTTCTTTCATTCCAGGATACGAGAGTCAGCATCAATGAAGAAAAAAAACCAGCTGTTGAGCGCATTAGCGTTAAGTGTCGGGTTATCTCTCTCGGCATCCTTCCCTGCCTCCGCTACTCTACCCGCGCAAGTTCCAGGGCAAGCGGCGATTCCTAGTCTCGCGCCAATGCTGGAGAAAGTCTTACCTGCCGTGGTCAGCGTGAAAGTGGAAGGTACTGCGCTGCAAAATCAGCGTGTACCAGAAGAACTGAAAAAGTATTTTGGCGATGAATCGCCTGACCAGCAGGCACAACCTTTTGAAGGCCTGGGTTCAGGCGTGGTAATCGATGCCGCAAAAGGTTATATCCTGACCAACAACCACGTCATCAGCCAGGCAGATAAGATCAGCGTGCAGATGAATGATGGCCGGGAATTTGACGCCAAGTTGATCGGTGGTGATGACCAAAGTGACATCGCATTATTACAGATTCAAAACCCCAGCAATCTGACACAAATAACGATTGCAGACTCTGACAAACTGCGCGTCGGTGATTTCGCCGTGGCTGTCGGAAATCCATTCGGTTTAGGGCAAACCGCCACGTCCGGGATCATCTCCGCACTGGGTCGCAGCGGCCTGAACCTGGAAGGTCTTGAGAACTTTATCCAGACAGATGCCTCCATTAACAGAGGTAACTCCGGTGGTGCATTGCTCAACCTTAATGGTGAATTGATTGGTATCAATACCGCAATTCTGGCCCCTGGCGGCGGCAGTATAGGCATCGGTTTTGCTATCCCAAGTAACATGGCCAAAACTCTGGCGCAGCAACTCATTCAGTTTGGTGAGGTCAAACGTGGACTGCTGGGTATCAAAGGGATGGAGATGAGTGCGGATATCGCCAAAGCCTTTAACATTAACGTGCAGCGCGGGGCATTTGTCAGTGAAGTTCTGCCTAATTCTGGTTCTGCCAAAGCGGGTGTAAAATCGGGTGATGTCATTGTTAGCCTGAACGGTAAGCCTCTAAGCAGCTTTGCTGAACTACGTTCCCGTATTGCCACCACCGAGCCTGGCGCTAAAGTGAAGTTAGGTCTGATTCGCGATGGGAAACCGCTGGACGTCGAGGTTACCCTGGATAAGAGCACCTCGTCATCCGCCAGTGCTGAACTTATCGCTCCAGCCTTGCAGGGGGCGACTCTGAGCGACGGGCAACTCAAAGATGGAACCAAAGGTATTACCATCGACACCGTCGAGAAGAGCAGCCCAGCGGCCCAGGCTGGCTTACATCAGGATGATGTGATCATCGGTGTGAACCGCGACCGCGTGCAGTCGATTGCCGATATGCGCAAAGTGCTGGAGAGCAAGCCGACAGTCATTGCCCTGCAAATTGTCCGCGGCAACGACACTATCTATATTTTACTGCGCTAAGCATTTGCGAATCCGGACATCACCGCTGCGTGTGATGTCCGGATAACTCATGCTATGCTGCAAATCGTTCCTTTTTTAACGACACGCGCATCATGCTTTTAAAGCTTTTTCGTTCAATTGCTATCGGTTTGATCGTCGGCGGCCTGTTATTGGCGGCCATGCCGTCTTTGCGTCAGTTCAACAAACTGACGACGCCACAGTTTGACAGTACGGATGAAACGCCTGCGACCTACAACCAGGCCGTCCGCCGTGCCGCACCTGCGGTGGTTAACGTTTATAACCGGGGTCTTAACAGTACAACCCATAACCAACTGGAGATCCGAACTCTCGGCTCTGGCGTGATCATGGATGAACGTGGCTACATTATTACCAACAAACACGTGATCAACGATGCCGACCAGATCATTGTTGCTCTGCAGGATGGTCGTGTGTTCGAAGCCCTGTTGGTCGGCTCTGATAGCCTGACCGACCTGGCGGTATTGAAAATCAACGCAAATAACGGCTTGCCCGTCATCCCGATTAATCGCAAACGCACGCCACATATTGGTGATGTGGTCCTGGCTATCGGTAACCCGTATAACCTGGGACAAACCATCACACAGGGGATCATCAGCGCCACCGGTAGAATCGGCCTGAACCCATCAGGCAGGCAAAACTTCCTGCAAACGGATGCTTCCATTAACCATGGTAACTCCGGCGGCGCGCTGGTTAACTCGTTGGGCGAGCTCATGGGCATCAATACATTATCATTTGATAAGAGCAATGATGGTGAGACACCCGAAGGGATTGGCTTTGCCATCCCGTTTCAGTTGGCCACCAAGATTATGGACAAACTTATCCGAGATGGTCGCGTCATCCGTGGTTACATTGGAATTGGCGGTCGTGAAATTGCCCCTATGCACACGCAGGGTGGCGGCATTGATCAGATCCAGGGCATCGTGGTCAACGAAGTAACGCCTGGCGGTCCTGCGGCAAATGCAGGCCTTCAGGTTAATGATGTGATTGTTTCAGTGAATGGCACACCTGCGGTATCTGCATTAGAGACCATGGATCAGGTTGCTGAAATCCGTCCGGGTTCCATCATCCCAGTCGAAGTCATGCGAAATGATAAAAAACTGACGCTTCAAGTGACGATTCAGGAATACCCCGCCACCAACTGACAGAGATAAAAAAACCGGAGCCAATGACAATGGCTCCGGTTTTTTACATCCCGAGCGTTCGTTTACTTGTTAACGAACTCTTCACCCAGGGTAATATCTTTACGCAGCGTATCCAGCATGCCTTCCATCGCATTTTGTTCAAATGCGCTCAGCTTGCCAATAGACTGACGCTCTTCGACACCATTTTTACCCAGCAGCAAAGGCTGAGAGAAGAAACGCGCATGCTCGCCGTCACCTTCGACGTACGCACATTCCACAACGCCTTTCTCACCTTGCATAGCGCGAACCAGTGACAGACCAAAACGTGCAGCCGCCTGGCCCATAGACAGGGTTGCTGACCCGCCACCCGCCTTCGCTTCCACCACTTCAGTACCCGCGTTTTGAATACGTTTGGTCAGGTCCGCGACTTCCTGCTCGGTAAAGCTCACACCAGGGATCTGCGACAACAGCGGCAGAATAGTCACACCAGAATGGCCGCCGATAACCGGTACTTCGATTTCATCAGGCTGTTTGCCTTTCAGTTCAGCAACAAAGGTGTTGGAACGGATGATATCCAGTGTGGTCACGCCAAACAGTTTATTTTTGTCGTAAACACCGGCTTTCTTCAACACTTCAGCAGCGATAGCAACCGTGGTGTTTACTGGGTTAGTGATGATGCCAATGCACGCTTTAGGGCAGGTTTCTGCAATCTGCTGTACCAGGTTTTTTACGATCCCAGCGTTGACGTTAAACAGGTCTGAACGATCCATACCGGGTTTACGCGCCACACCTGCAGAGATCAGCACCACGTCAGCACCTTGCAGTGCTGGACGAGCATCTTCACCGGAGAAGCCTTTGATTTTCACAGCTGTCGGGATGTGGCTCAGGTCAACCGCCACACCTGGGGTCACCGGAGCAATATCGTACAGGGAGAGTTCTGAGCCTGAAGGCAGTTGGGTTTTCAGTAGTAGGGCAAGCGCCTGGCCGATACCACCAGCAGCGCCGAGGACTGCGACTTTCATCCTAAACTCCTTATTATGGTTAACTTAAGTATCTGTAACTCTGTTGCGGCGACCATAATTCAGCAGGTAAATAATTACAATTTTCGTAGCTAAAGAATTTGAGGTCACGCGCCTTTCGCTATCGCCAGAATGCTATCGGGCAATAGGCGGCAACGAATTAAGAGGTGGTTACAATACACCCTGCTGCGTCACCAAAACAACATCATTTTGATAACATTTAGTTTACTTTTAAGCTTATTTACGCGCCGTGACCCAGGCATGTTTTCTGATAACGAAATTTGATAAAATCAGTCTCTTTCATAACATTATTTCAGCCTAACCTCAGGCAGATTAATTGCATAAAAATTCATCTACATGCATAATAATGGTGTTTCTATCGTCATACTCCGGGTGATTTATGCGAAGCTCGTCTAAGCAAGAAGAATTAGTGAGGGCGTTTAAAGCGCTGCTCAAAGAAGAGAAATTCAGTTCTCAGGGAGAGATTGTTCAGGCGTTGCAGGAACAAGGCTTCGAAAACATCAATCAGTCGAAAGTCTCCCGCATGTTAACCAAATTTGGCGCAGTGCGTACGCGTAATGCCAAAATGGAAATGGTCTATTGTTTACCCGCTGAACTGGGCGTCCCTACGACATCCAGCCCGCTGAAAAATCTGGTGCTGGATATCGACTACAACGATGCTGTTGTGGTTATCCACACAAGCCCTGGTGCTGCACAGCTTATTGCTCGTCTGCTCGACTCACTGGGTAAAGCGGAAGGTATCCTGGGTACAATCGCGGGTGATGACACCATCTTTACCACCCCGGCGAACAGCTTCTCGGTAAAAGATCTCTACGAAGCGATTCTTGTTCTGTTCGAACAAGAGCTGTAAACCATCTCCCCGTAGCACCGTGCTGCGGGGATCATCCTGCTCCCGCCTCGTTACTCCCTACTTTCTATCGTCATTTAATTTCGCAAATAGTGCTTTTTACTGCCTTTTCACATTCACCCAGTGAATACACATCCAATAAACCGCACAAAAAATCAAAGTATCATATCCATATGATTTTTTTAGACATAACCTAATATTGTGACGATAAAATGACCATTTTTATGCAATTTAGTTATAAAAACTCTGTTGATTAACACCTTATAACGCAGGAAACAATTAGTCTGGTATTAATTTTTGACGTTATTAGTGTATACTTGATTTTGTGATGAGGGTCACGAAACAAAGACCCCAATAAAAAATTCGACGAGG
Source organism: Lelliottia sp. RWM.1 (assembly GCF_016859735.1). NCBI lineage: Bacteria > Pseudomonadati > Pseudomonadota > Gammaproteobacteria > Enterobacterales > Enterobacteriaceae > Lelliottia > Lelliottia sp. RWM.1. The sequence continues at coordinate 250,834 of NZ_WLVC01000002.1, forward strand.
TAAAAATCATGAAAATCAAAACAACTGTAGCGACTCTGAGTATCCTGTCAGTCCTGTCATTCGGTGCTTTCGCGGCCGATTCCATCAACGCAGATCAGGCGCAATCCCGCCAGGCAATCGGTACAGTTTCTGTTGGCTCAGTCAGTGCTTCGCCAATGGATATGCGTGACATGCTGAACAAAAAAGCAGAAGAACAGGGTGCGTCATCTTATCGCATCATTGAAGCACGCACTGGCGACCACTGGCATGCAACAGCTGAACTGTACAAATAAGATTTGCTGATATCTGAAGATAAATGACCACTCAACGGCACCAGGCATAAAAAAAGCTGTTTAACCCTTCTCTCCGTTGAGAAAACCTGATTATGGAGTAAAGACTATGAACACTAAATTAATCATCGCAACCCTTGGCTTAGCTTCCGTTCTTTCATTTGGCGCAAGCGCAGCTGTGCATCAGGTTTCATCTGATCAAGCACAGAACCTGCAGCCAATGGGTAGCGTATCAGTAACATCCGTTGCGGGCTCGCCGATGGATATCCGTCAGGAACTGTCCGCAAAAGCTGAAAAAGCAGGGGCCAGTAGCTACCGTATCACCGAACTGAATCAGGGTGATCACTGGCACGCAACGGCTGAACTGTATAAATAAACCCTCGTCGTATCTCATCATACGACTTGCCCCTGGCCTTTTGGTCAGGGGCTTTTTTTATCTGTGTTTCAGTGGCGGGCATTGAAGCGTAGCTGCCCTTCCAGCTCTTCTTCCGCTTCATCAAACAACAAAATCAGTGCACCGAAACGCCTGCGCAGTTTGTCGGGTAAATGGATAAACTCGATCTCCAGCGGTAATGGCAACTGCCCGCTGGTAACAACATCCCACAGTGAATCAAGGTTAGTGACGCTTTCCCGTCCGAGTTCAAATGTCCGAATAAACTCACGATAGAAGTCTTCCTGACTGTCGATCTCGTCAAAATCAAAAGTATAGATTTTCATTGCCAGCCACCCAATCCAGGCGGGCGACGCACGCCGCCCTGATTATTATAATCCCCCGATATGCAGGGTTTTGACTTCCAGAAATTCATCCAGCCCCAGTACCGATCCCTCACGCCCCAGCCCAGACTCTTTCACCCCCCCGAAAGGCCCAAGCTCTGTGGATACGGCACATTCATTGATACCAATCATGCCGCTTTCTATCGCCTGTGAGACGCGAAAAACACGCGACAAGTTCTGGGTATAGAAATAGGCTGCCAGTCCGAATGGTGTGTTATTGGCACGCATAATCACTTCATCTTCCGAGGTAAACCTGAAGCAGGCGGCAACCGGGCCGAATGTCTCTTCCTCCGCCAACTTCATCCCTTCATGGCAATCACCCAGTACGGTCGGCATCCAGAAATTTCCGCCAAGATCATGCAGTTTCCCGCCAGCCAGAACGGTCGCACCTTTCGCAATCGCATCTTCAACGTGCTCCCGGACTTTACTCACCGCCGACGGTTCGATAAGTGGACCAACCACAACACCTTCATCAAGCCCATTCCCGACTTTAAGCGCTTTCACCGCCTCAGCAAGCTGGTTAACAAAGGTGTCATAGACATTTTCCTGAATGTAGAAACGGTTAACGCTGACGCAGACCTGCCCTGCATTGCGGAATTTATTGGCGATTGCGCCTTTGACGGCAGCAGCAATATCAGCATCGTCAAACACGATATAAGGGGCATTTCCCCCGAGTTCCATAGAGACTTTTTTCATTGTCTCAGCGGCATTACGCACCAGCGTTTTTCCGACGGCGGTCGATCCGGTAAACGAGATTTTACGCACGTCATGACTGGCCATAATGGCATCGCTAATCTCGTGCGTGTTTCCGGCGACGGCGTTTAATACACCATCAGGAACCCCCGCCTGCTTTGCCAGCGTCAGCAGTGCAAACGCACTGAGTGGTGTGTTATTGGCGGGCTTGATAACACCGGTGCAGCCGGCCGCCAGCGCCGGACCAAGCTTGCGCGTCAACATTGCCATCGGGAAATTCCATGGCGTAATCGCGGCGACAACGCCAACCGGTTCGCGCGTAGCCAGGATACGGGAACCCGGTTTGATCGGCGGAATGATTTCCCCGTTGGCGCGTTTCGCCTGTTCCGCGAACCACTGGATAAAGCTGGCGGCATACTCCACTTCGCCTTCAGCTTCCTTCAGCGGCTTACCTTGTTCGGTAGTCATCAGACGCCCAAGCCAGCTTTTGTTTTCAAGTATGAGTTCATACCAGCGATAGAGGATCGCCGAACGCTCTTTCGCCGTTTTCGCTCGCCATGCGGGGAACGCTTTGGTCGCTGCCGCGATGGCATCTTCGGTTTCTTTTTTACCTGCCTTCGCGACTTTTGCGATCACCTCACCCGTTGCCGGGTTTAGTACATCGAATGTGGTATCCAGCGTTTTCCATAGGCCGTTTACCAGATATCCGGTCTGAAAAAGCGCATTATCCTGGAGAGCCTGCATAGTCATGTGTCCTCCCTTTCTGAGTTTAAGAACCTGCAAGACTAAGTATAGCCACAAAAAAACCGACGCTTTTGGCGTCGGTTTTTACAGTGCTCAGCTGTCGGTAAGGGCATTTTGATAACGATGCAGCATGCCCACCAGCCGCCCTACCGGTTCCGTCACCTGAGGTGGCGCTTCCCAGACCCGCAGTTTTTCCTGATAAATATCCAGTTCTTCAAGTAATTGCCTGAAGTAGCGACGGCGTTTGTCATCGCTGGATGCCGATATCACCTGATCAGCCGTGCGCCGAAGCTGGCGGTGGAATGACGAAAGATCGTCATTGATGGGCACTGGTGCATCGCGCAGACGTTGATGTGCGATGATCATCGTCAACGCCAGACGGAATTTGGCAATATCGCCAGGGAACTTATTCAGCAGTAAAAACAGCTGCTGATAAAGCGCTGGCAGGTGATTCTCTTTCCGCCGCGCGGTATTAGTCGTCAGGGACGATACCGCAGCAGAAACAAACTGATTCAACAATACGCGCCCTGTACGTGCCTGAGAATTATCGCGTACCAGCAGGATCACCATCATAGCCAGGAAACAGCCCACCAGTTGCCCCAACGCACTGTCGAGGAACTGGCTAAAGTGGAACGTCATCGGGTTATCCAGCACGATGATGTTGATGGTACTCGCCAGCGCCCCCAGTGAACCAATACGACGTTTCTGCACCTCGATACCAATAAAGAACGCCAGCACGGCGAGGCTAATACAGAGCAATAACATGCTTTGTTGAGTCGAGGGGATCACAACAAGGAAGTAAAATGCCCCCAGAGGCAGCGCGGCTAAAGTCCCGTATAAAAAATCGATCGCGACCATTCGCGGATTTGGCAAACGCATGGCCAGCGAAGTCACAACGGCAATCATCACCATTGCCCCGCTTCCCGATGTCCAGCCTGTCCACAACCAGAACAGCGTCCCGAGCATACAGGCAAGCGTAGTTCGCCAGAAGTTGACCATCGCGTGATGACGCTCTGCCGACTCGGCCTTGATGACCACTTCCCCTTGCAACACCTCTTCTTCTGCAGCACTGATTTTTGTGTTGCTGATAACACCGCGCTTGAGTAACAGGTAACGTGTCGCCGCCCCGACCCAGGTGTAGATTGTCTCTGGCGTGTCTCGTTCGCCAGTCCAGGCGATAACCCGACGCATACGTTTGAGCTGTTTGTGGATATCCTGTACCGTTTCAACAGGTTCTTCAAAAAGCTCGCGAAAGGTATTGGTAATGGCTTCTGGCCGCGTGTTCTGGATCAGGTACGTTTCACACGCCTGAGTGATGAGGGTTAATCCCAGCGTATTAATCACTTTCAGACGGCGGTTTGCACGAGCCCAACGCGAAGACTCCATATTCAGGTTACTGCGCATCCCCTCCAGCGCCGTAGTACGACGCACCAGCCCGCTCCAGGCCTTATCCACCTCTTCGCTATCACCATGCTTAATGCACAGTTGCATCAGTTGATAGTGGGCAACAAGAAGTGCATCCAGCTCACGGTCGACTTCCTGCTTGATGGAGCGTGGAGAGAACAACAGATCGGCCACAATGGCACAGACAATACCAATGACAATTTCGCTACAGCGCTCCACCGCAAACTGTGGCGCAAGCAGCGGATCGGTCTGAATCGTAATCACAATAATGAGCGCGGTATATCCGGAAAGTCCCCAGGCGTAGGAGTTTTCAACTCTCACCAGAGAGGAAACCCAGGTACAAAAACCGGCCCAGATGCAACACACCATCAACATCAATAACGGGGTACGGATCATCAGGATAATGATCGTGAGCGCGGCAATACACCCAATAAACGTCCCGACGATACGCAGCATCCCGCGATAACGGATTGCCCCCGAATACGGCTCACCGCCTGCTGCAAACGCAGGGCCCGCCGCGACAATCGCTGCCGTCAGCACAGCCCAGCGTGGCGTTTCCAGTTGAAAGTGAAAGCCAACAAACAGCGCCAGCACAATGGCACTCGCCAGCTTCACGGCAAAGCGGATGTGCTGGCTGGCGATGGAGAAGATGCCCATAGCGATTAACCAAACTCACGCAGGCGATGTGCGATTTTACGGAAAATAGAGTCCTGGCTGGCGTCTCTGTCTTTCTCGCCGGTGATCACCACGGTCGCCGTCGTACCAGCGGGCCACAAGTTACCCTGCTGCTCATCCAGGCGGATACGTACAGGCACACGCTGCGCCAGACGCACCCATTCGAGGTTAGAGTCAACGGTGGCCATCCCTTTGCTATCACGGGTAGCGCTCGAATTGGTCACACCTGCTGCGATACTGTCCACAGTGCCCTTCAGCACACGGTTGCTGCCAAGCGGGGTAATCTCCGCGCGAAAACCTGGGCGTACGCCCTCAAGTTTGGTCTCTTCCATGTAGGCCAGCACGTAGAAGGAGTGTTGTTTGACCAGAGCAACGGCTGTTGATCCGCGTGTAATGAATTCGCCGGTATAGACATTCAGGTTTGTCACCCAACCATCAGAAGGGGCGCGGATCACTGTACGTTCCAGATCCAGTTTTGCGAGGTCGCGTGAGGCTTCAGATTTTGCCAACTGGTGCAGTACGGTTTGCAGCACGTTATTGGACTGGTCGATCTCTTCGCGTGACATCGCCTGAATACCCAATTGATTACGACGCCCTGCTTCACGGCGTTTCTCTGCGGCCAGCGCCTGGTAATACGCTACATCCGCTTCTGATTCCTCTAGCGCTTTCTGATAACGTGGCTGATCAATGGTGAACAGCACCTGATCTTTTTTGACGAGCTGGTTATCACGAACATTAACCGCCGTAATCAGTCCGGCGACATCTGGTGCAATCGCGACGATATCGGCGCTAAAGCGCGCATCACGCGTCCACGGCGACTCGGTGTAATACACCCAGGCACGAAAGATAGCGATGAAGGCCAGGATAACCAGCGCCATGGTAATGGCAGTGCGGGAGATTTTTCTTGTTAGCGTTTTCACATCAACCTCAAACAAACATGCGCGATATCAGATAAAACAGGCAGCAATAGAGCGCGGTATTAAACAATGCAGGATGCCAGACGAAATCGTAGATCCCGGTAGGGACCAGCATCTTGCGCACCAGCCAGAAGATCGCCAGTGATAAAAGAAGTTCGAAAAATATCGGTGGGAACGACAGACCGAACGCCACGATAACGGGAAACAGACTCATGTTGACCTTGATTAGAGAGCGAGCAGGCGACAGAATTTTTAAGCATGCACCACCGCAGGAAGAGCAAGAAATGCCGGGCGAGAGTGGCGTAGCCGTTATGTAATTAATAATATATTAACGTAACTGTTATGCTGTTATCTATAATATGTGATCTAAATCACTTTTAAGCCAGAGTGAACAATGGAACGTTTAAAACGCATGTCGGTATTTGCCAAAGTCGTCGAATTTGGCTCCTTTACCGCCGCTGCCAGACAGCTTCAAATGAGTGTCTCATCCATCAGTCAGACCGTCTCAAAACTGGAAGATGAGCTGCAGGTCAAGCTGCTAAACCGCAGCACCCGCAGCATTGGGCTGACGGAGGCAGGCAAAATTTACTATCAGGGTTGCCGTCGCATGCTGCAGGAAGTGCAGGAGGTACATGAGCAACTCTATGCATTTAACAACACCCCCATCGGTACGCTCCGCATTGGGTGTTCTTCAACTATGGCACAAAATGTGCTCGCGGGTATGACCGCAGAAATGCTGAAAGAGTACCCAGGGTTAACCGTCAACCTGGTGACCGGCATCCCCGCACCAGACCTGATTGCCGACGGCCTGGATGTGGTGATTCGTGTTGGGGCATTACAGGATTCCAGCCTCTTCTCCCGCCGCCTGGGCAGTATGCCGATGGTGGTCTGCGCGTCGAAAAGCTATCTGGCACAATACGGTACGCCTGAAAAACCCGCCGATCTGAGCAACCATTCCTGGCTGGAATACAGCGTGCGTCCTGATAACGAATTTGAGCTGATTGCTCCGGAGGGGATCTCGACCAAACTGCTACCACAGGGGCGGTTCGTCACCAACGATCCGATGACAATTTCACGCTGGCTGGTTGCGGGGGCGGGGATCGCCTACGCGCCGCTAATGTGGGTGATCAATGAGATCAACAATGGTGAACTTGAGATCCTGTTCCCGCGCTATCAATCCGATCCACGCCCGGTCTACGCGCTGTATACCGAAAAGGACAAGTTACCGCTGAAAGTCCAGGTGTGTATTAACTACCTGACTGACTATTTTGTGGAAGTAGCGGAGCTGTATCAGGGAATGCGCGGAAGGCGAAAAGAGTAGCTCAGACCTGACAAGACACCTTGTCATCAACATCAGGCGATTTTTTCACTTTCATTATTCATGAACTTATATTTTTCATGAATATATACTGAATGGCTGCATCAGTCATTCAGACATTCCCCTTCACACAATAAAAGAGGGTTAATTGACACCAGGGTCACTACCCATTTACCGTGTAACTCACCGAAATACAGTAATATATCAAGGCATAGTTAATGTCTCTGATAATTATTGCTTTGGGGAATATATAAATTACAAAAATAATTTTCAGGAATATATTTAAACAAGGAATAAATATGAATATGTTTGAACAAACACCCCCTTCGCGCAGGCGATACGGACTGGCTGCGTTCATCGGCTTGATTGCCGGTATTGTCTCTTCATTTGTAAAATGGGGCGCAGAGGTTCCTTTGCCACCACGTAGCCCCACTGATTTATTTAGCAATGCGTGCGTGCCAGAACAATTGATAAGAGCCGTAAGTCAGATTGATTGCTCACGTAATTTTCTTAATCCGCCTTATATATTTCTCCGTGACTGGTTAGGTGTTGTTGATCCTAATACAGCCGTTTATACATTTGCAGGACATATATTTAACTGGGTTGGCGTCACGCATATTATTTTTTCTGTCGTCTTTGCCGTAGGGTATTGTGTAGTGGCAGAGGTCTTCCCGAAAATAAAGCTCTGGCAGGGGTTACTCGCGGGTGCATTAGCTCAGCTTTTTGTCCACATGCTTACCTTCCCTTTGATGAACCTTACGCCACCGCTCTTTGATCTTCCCTGGTACGAACACGTCTCAGAAATTGTGGGTCACCTGGTCTGGTTTTGGTCTATTGAAATTATTCGTCGTGATTTACGCAACCGTATTACTCACGAGCCCGATCCTGAAATTCCATTGGGCGATGTACGCCAGGACTAACCTGTAAAAATGGCGCTCCTTTTTGGGGAGCGCCATTGGTCTTGATATAGATAAACGTCAGACCGTGCCGCCCACCGTCAGATTATCGACCTTCAGCGTCGGCTGGCCTACACCCACTGGCAGGCTCTGGCCTTCTTTACCGCAGACACCCACGCCGTTATCCAGTTTAAGATCGTTGCCAACCATTGAAATCTGCTGCATGGCTTCAATACCGGAGCCAATCAGGGTTGCACCTTTCACCGCTTTGGTCACTTTGCCCTTCTCAATCAGATACGCTTCTGATGTTGAGAAAACAAACTTACCAGAGGTGATATCCACCTGACCACCGCCGAAGTTTGGCGCATAGATCCCAAACTCAACAGATTCGATAATCTCTTGTGGAGTCGACTGGCCCGGTAGCATGTAAGTGTTGGTCATACGTGGCATTGGCAGGTGCGCATAAGACTCGCGACGACCGTTACCCGTCGGGGCAACGCCCATCAGGCGTGCGTTAAGTTTGTCCTGCATGTAGCCTTTCAGTACACCGTTTTCGATCAGTGTGTTGTACTGACCCGGCGTACCTTCATCATCAATGGATACAGAGCCGCGGCGATCGGCCATCGTACCGTCATCCACAACGGTACAAAGCTCTGAAGCCACCAGCTCACCCATTTGACCACTGAATACAGACGTGCCTCGACGGTTAAAATCGCCTTCCAGGCCATGACCGACCGCTTCGTGCAACAACACGCCCGGCCATCCCGCGCCAAGCACAACCGGCAATGTACCAGCAGGAGCAGCAACTGCAGAAAGATTTACCAGCGCCATACGCACAGCTTCTTTCGCCCACGCATCAGCACGAGCTTCGCCGTCGACATCACCAAGGAACCAGTCATAACCAAAACGACCGCCACCGCCACTGGAGCCACGCTCGCGCTTGCCATCGTCTTCCACCTGGACGCTCACGGAAAGGCGCACCAGCGGACGGACATCCGCAGCCAGCGTACCGTCTGTCGCCGCAACCAGAATCAATTCGTATACGCCACTCAGGCTGGCTGACACTTCGTGCACACGCTTATCAGCAGCACGCGCTACTTTGTCCACGCGACGCAAAATATCCAGCTTCTCTTCACGGCTCATGCTTTGCAGTGGATCGATGCTGGTGTAGAGCGCGGAATGCTGAACTTCACCCAGCGTTTTAACCCGACCATCCCCCGTTTCACGCACGATCGTACGCGCAGCCTGAGCACTTTGCTCCAGCGCGGTGAGGCTTATCTGATCCGCGTAAGCAAAACCGGTTTTTTCGCCACTGACCGCGCGAACACCCACGCCCTGGTCAATGTTATAAGAACCATCTTTGATGATGCTGTCTTCTAAAACCCAGGATTCGTGATAGCTCGACTGAAAATAGAGATCGCCGTAGTCGAGACGGCGTTCGGTCAATTGACCAAGAATGGAAAACAGGTCCTGATGGCTCAGGCCGTTCGCTGCCAGCAAATGTTCACTTACCAGGTTCAGACTCATCGTTTTGCTACTCGTTCGTTGCCGCTCAAGGCGGTAAAAATAAAACGTATTTATTGAGAGTGAGGCAATTATTAGCCCGCGTCAAATCATTGCTGTGCATCTTTGCGTGGCTGACGCAGCACCTCATTAATCTGCGGCTTGTCAACCGGGCCTGTAATGCGGTAACGCAGAATTGAGACTTTACTCCACAACGGCCCCAGAACCTTACTTGCGGCAAAGACCGCTGCCCCGACTATCGGGTTCACCGCAAAAGCAGCTGCAACGCCGACGGTTGCCGAAATCTCCGGCGCAACGACCGCTTCCATATCAAGCTGGCGGCGCACGAGATCCACCGAGCCTTTCATGGCAATATCCGCCTCCAGGCCATCTACCAGCGTATCGTCCGTGTGCAGTACCCCGTCTTTGATCCAGGCCGTACTGCGAATGGAGTCAAAGTAGAAACCTTCATTAAAGGTATCGCTAAAATCAAAACGCAATTTGCGCATCAGCGCATCAACGCTGAGCAAACGTAACAGCTGCCCGGCATGCCCGGTGCTCAAATCTGCAATCTCGCCCTTACCAAGCCGGGTTTTCAGTATCCCGTTAAGCGAGGCTTCATCCGGCTGCCACGGGGCATCACGCCAGTGGAGATCGTAATTAACGTCGAAAGAGGAGCCCTGAATTGGCGTTGAGACACCAAAGAAACCGGTCGCAGCATCCAGTTTATTTCCCTTAATGTCCCCTTTCAGCGAGGTGCGTTGCTCACCAGGGTTATTGACCCATTCGCCCTCGGCCGTCAGACGCCCAAATCCGGTATCAACCAGCCCGCCAGCAAGCGTCAGCGTATTACCCTTAACCGCCAGATCACCATCGATACGCCCATATTTTTGCCCCCACAACCAGCATTCCGCACAGCGCAGTTGTAAGTCAGGCCAGCCACTGAAATTCACACGAGTCGAGCGACTAAAAGGTGAGCCATTTCCCGCGAGTTCCTTTCCGGACGTACTCGCCGGGTTGTAATAGAGATAGCGTATCGCAGCTTGCCACGGCGCATTATTACGCATGGTCAGCGTACCGTTGATTTCCCTGCCCTGCGCTTCAACCTTTGGCCCGGCTACCGTGGGCTGCGAAACAATACTCAAATTATTCCACTGCTGACCACCCAGCGTCAGCGCTGGCGTACGCATGGTGATCGTCTGTGGGAACTGCACGGTATCATCAACATTCTGCCCTACGCCTGTCTGGAACAATGCCAGCCATTGCGCGCCGTCCATCGGCGGCAAATTCAGCTCAATACCCGCCTGCGGCGGCAGAGGCGGTATTGTACGGCTATCCGTTGTCCAGATAGCTTTATCGAGCGTCAGCTTATGCGTCAGCAACCAGCGGCTGTTAAAGTGGTTCGTGCTACCCGCATTACCCGTTAATTCAAAGCTATTAAGATTGCCATCAACATTGATCTTCACCGGGAGCGACTGCCCGGATTTCTTATCCAGCGGTGCGGGTAAACTGCTACTGATGTTTTTCAAATCACCAGTGATATCAACTTTATACTGGGCGCTGGCATGATAAGGCAGGTCTATCGCAACCTTGCCATTCCAGGACACTCCGCCACCGATGGCTTCAGCAATTGGCTTAGGTAACACGTCCATTCGCGACGGGTTCCAGTTGGCATCCATATTAACTGCCACCTGATAGGCTTTTTCACCTTCAGTGGTCGAAAAGTCAATATTGACGGGCTGATTAAACCAGTTAGCTTTCAGCGGCTCGCTCTTGAGATTGCCGTTCACAAAGCTGAACTGCCCGCTCAGATTTTTCAGCGTACTGGAGAGCGGCTTAATATACAGGCTGTTGTTGCTGAGTCTGACATCACCTTTAGCGGTCGTCATTTCGCCATCAAGTGGAATATCAAGATGTAAGCGAGCATTCACGTCGCCATCAAGCTGGAGTTGCTGAAGCGTGGCCGCCAGCGACTCTTTCAGTGGTGTTTCTTCAAAGTATGGACCGACCGCTTTACCCGGCCCGTTAATGTCCGCATCTATGAGCAACTTCTCTTTTGAATAGTCAGGAATGTTCGCCGTCAGGTTGCTGGCGTTAACCCCACCAAGCGCAACGCTGTCTGTCTTCATCCACAATCCGTCATTGAGAAAGTTAAGCTCGATATCCAGATTTTTCAGCGCGGGCCAGTCTGGCTGGAAGGCAAAGGTTGCATTGCGCAGGGGAACAAGAACCTGGAACTGGCCTTCATTGTGTTTATAAGGGAACAGATGTGGGTTGCCGCCGTAAACCAGCGTAGCGTTATCCGCCTGGCCGCCCTGGATTGCACCGCTCAGGTAATCCACCAGCGCTTTCCCCATCAGATTTTCCGGGAAGTAACGCCAGGCCTGAGAGCCATCATCGGTGCTAATTCCTGCGAGGATCCCCAACCATGGCTCTTCACCCTCTGGTTGCAAATAGCGGAAATCCCCTCGCGCATGTACGGCTTTGGCTTTGACGTCAATATGACGGCCATCAAGTTGAAAGCCCTTTTCGTTACTCTGCCAGTTGAGCGTGGCCGTTCCTTTCTCGATTTCAAGCGGGGCACGGAAAACCGTTTCGTAAGGCATTTTGGCATCGACCATTTCTGCCGTCAGCCTGCCGTCTTCAACGCTCCCCTCAAGCTTGCCGCTAAAATGTTCTGCACCCGGCAGTAATTTCCACTGCTTCCAGGCGAGATCTTTCCAGGACGCCTGGAAGCGGGTTTTTTCTGTCGCCTGTAGTGGAATGTCCAGCGCCAGCGACTCTATTTGGCCGCTCGGTTGCGTTGCCAGCCAGATCTCCCCCAGATCAGGGGAGAGTTTCGCCGCCATTGAACGCAACCCTTCCACCGCAGCCAGGTCCAGGTTACTGGCTCGAATACGCAACTCATCACTGCGTTTACCATTAGCGCCGCCAACATCTTGCTCTGGGAGCCATGCCATCGTCAGCGCGCCGCGCGGCCAGGGTTTGCTGTCCATCGTGATGCGCGTGTCCGGGATAGCGAACTGCCAGCCCTCTTTTGCTTTGGTAACGTGCGCAGTGAGGTTATCGACGGAAAGTTGGTGTTGCTGTTTTTCACCTTTCCAGCTCGCGCCCCCCTGTTTCAGCCAGATATCACCGCTGGCAAATTCGCCTTTCGTTAACGTCATCCAGCCTTCAAGGCTGAAACGCGCCGTTTCCAGTTGCATATTTTTCTGCAACCAGTCTCCCAACCACGGTTTTACATCGACATCGTCAGCCTGCAGCCATACTTTGCCATTATTCAGCAGGCCATTATCGTCACGCAGATCCATACGAACCTGCATTACACCATGCTGCCCGTTTAGACTGGAAAGGTTGACTTGTCCTTCAGCGCGGTGTCGGTCTTTACCGTTAAGCCAGGTAAGTTGCGGGATAGCCAGTTCGGCCCGCTGCCCTGAGAGGGTAATAAAGCTCACCTCGCTATCGCGCAGATCAAAATGATCAAACTGACGCAAGAAGAGATCGCTGATACGGTTGGTTTCAATCCCCTGGCTGCTGTCACCACTACGCAAAGGAGAGTTGGTCAGAAAATGCAGCTGGTAAAAGGTGAGATCGCGAAACTGCCAGCGCAGATGCAGCAAACTTTGCCAGACATCCAGCGCCAGAGTTACACGTTTGATTTTCAGGTAGCCGCCATCTTTCAGGCTGGCATTGATATCCCGTACATCAAGGGTAGGACCAAAATTTTGCCAGTTCGCGGTAATCTGGCTCACATCCACCGGCACACCAGTGGCGGATTCGATTTTCGCCAACACCTGCGGACGCCAGCTATCCAGATGAGGTAACACGAGACGCAGCCCGCTTACGAGCAACGCGACAATCACGACAAGCGTTGCCCCTGTAAGCAGTAAAATCCCCGGCAATCGCCTCACCCATCTCTCCTTGTCAGCCGTTCTGGTCTCGCAGCTCGCTGCGTCTTACATCATCACTACGTCGAACTGCTCCTGGTTGTAGAGCGGTTCGATTTGTACTTTTACCTGTTTGCCGACAAAGATTTCCACTTCCGCCAGCGCGTGCGACTCTTCTCCTTTCAGAGCCTCAGCCACCGCAGGGGAAGCATAGACCAGAAAACGGTCAGAGTCGTAAGCATGATGCACGCGGACCACTTCACGCATGATTTCGTAGCACACCGTCTCGACCGTCTTTACCGTACCGCGCCCGTGGCAAGTTGGACATTCATTGCACAGCACATGTTCCACGCTTTCACGAGTGCGTTTGCGCGTCATCTCAACCAAACCCAGTTGAGAGAAACCGTTGATACTGGTTTTGACGCGGTCTTTACTCAGCGCCTGTTCCAGGGAATGCAGCACGCGACGACGGTGATCTTCATTGTTCATATCAATGAAGTCGATAATGATGATGCCGCCAAGATTGCGCAGACGAAGCTGACGTGCGATAGCCTGTGTCGCTTCAATATTGGTATTAAAAATCGTGTCATCCAGATTGCGATGGCCAACAAATGCTCCGGTGTTGATATCCACGGTGGTCATCGCTTCGGTTTGATCGATAATCAGATAGCCACCGGATTTCAGCTCAACTTTGCGCTCCAGCGCACGCTGGATCTCGTTTTCAACATCATAGAGATCGAAGATTGGCTGACGGCCGGCGTAATGTTCCAGCAAACCCGGCATTTCAGGAATGTATTCCGCCGTGAATTCCAGCAGGGCTTCATACGTCAGGCGCGAGTCGACACGGATCCTGTCGAGCTGTGCGTCGGCAAAGTCCCGTAATACACGCTGCGCAAGCGCGAGTTCACCATACAGTTGATAACGGGTCTGGTTGCGCTTTTTGCGCTCCATCACTTTGGTCCAGACACGCTTCAGGTAAGCGGCGTCAGAGGCAAGATCATCTTCGCTGATTCCCTCTGCGGCGGTACGGATAATAAATCCGCCTTGCTCATCGCAGTACGCGCTCACCACTTTTTTCAGGCGTTCACGCTCGGTTTCGCTCTCAATACGCTGTGAGACACCAACATGGGATGCACCTGGCATGAAGACCAGATAGCGGGAAGGAAGTGTAATATCGGTCGTTAAACGCGCGCCTTTTGTGCCCAGTGGATCTTTCACCACTTGCACCATCAGATCCTGACCCTGACGGACCAGTTCAGAGATATCGCGAACGGCGAACTGTTTTTGTTCTTCACCTGCGACACACTCGGTATGCGGCATAATGTCGGAGGCGTGCAGGAATGCCGCCTTGTCGAGTCCAATATCTACAAAAGCCGCCTGCATACCCGGTAGTACACGACTGACACGACCTTTGTAGATATTGCCTACTATTCCGCGTCGTGCTTCACGCTCAATATGGATTTCCTGGAGAATGCCACCGTCAATATAGGCCACACGGGTTTCCGATGGTGTTACGTTTACCAACAATTCAGCCGTCATAATTATCCCTTCCCTCACGCAGTGAGTTAAAATTGCTCAGCAACTCATACGTTTCCACCAGCGGTAAGCCGACTACGGCGTGATAGCTGCCATTAATCTTCCTGACAAAACAGCCACCCAGCCCCTGAATACCGTATGCACCTGCTTTATCCATAGGTTCACCGCTGGCGATATAAGCGGCGATCTCTTCGTCGGTAAGCACTCTAAACGTGACATCCGTAATGACCAGGCAATCCAGTACATTCTGACTATCAGCCAGCGCCACCGCCGTCATCACCTGATGCGTTTGTCCGGACATTTTGCGCAACATATGCGCCGCATGTTCTGCGTCGCGTGGTTTCTCCAGCACCTCACCGTTAAGAATCACGATGGTATCCGCCCCCAACACCGGCAAATCGCGTGGCGTTTGCGCCACACCAGCCTGCGCTTTTTCCCGCGCCAGACGGGAAACGTACTGCTGAGCGCTTTCGCCCTCAGCACGTTTTTCTTCGATACCCGTGACGATACGTTCAAAGATGACGCCCAATTGAGTGAGCAACTCCTGACGACGCGGTGAACCGGAGGCAAGATAGAGAGATGTCATAGAAACCTTTTATTGCACCTTATTGCACCGCAAACTGCTGGCGAATTTTACGCATCAGCAGGAACAGCCATGGCCAGAGCACACCGTTTACTACACTACTCCAGAACACTTCCGGTCGGAAAGAGACGTTGATCACTAAAAACTCTGCCCAGAAAACAACAATATCCGCAGCAAGCGACAACAGCATCACCACCAGCGCCTGTTGCCAGAGCGCGAGATTACGAAAGAGCTGGAATTTTAGCGCGACGAGATACGCAATAATGCTCATGGATAAAGCGCGGACGCCAAGCGTAGAGCCACTAATGAGATCCAGTATGGCACCCATCACAAAACCTGTTCCGACATTTACGCGGTGCGGCAGGGCGAGGATCCAGTACAACAGAATGAGCAATACCCAATTTGGCCGGAAAACGAGAATGTCGTCCGGCCAGGGCATAATTTGCAGCAACAGTGCAATAAGAAACGAGAGCCAAATAACCCAACGTCCCTGGCTACGATAACTTGCCACTACTGCCCTCCCTGAGAGAGTCGCGGCGGTGGCGGTGCATCCGAAGTCGGTTGTGTTAAACCCGTTGCAGGTGCTGGCACAGGCGCTGGCGGCCCCATCGTATTCGGCGGCGGCAGAACCTGAGGCATCATTTGCATTAGGCGTTCATTCGCAACACGGTGGACATCTTCCGGTGTCATTGGGTTGGTTCCGTTACGATCGGCGCCCCAGAGCAGCAGCAGGTAACGCAGACGCTGTAAACCCGCCGTTGGACGAGCCTGAATAACAGTATAAGCGCGTTGCGTATCCAGCTTAACGGATGAGACAACCGCAACAGGGTAGCCTTCAGGGAAACGTCCACCCAGGCCTGATGTCACCAGCACGTCACCGACACGAATATCGGTATTGGCTGGCAAGTGTTCCAGTTGCAGATCGTCAGTACAACCATTACCCGCGGCAATCACGCGAATATCGTTACGCAGCACCTGAATAGGCAGGGCATGAGTTGCATCGCAAATCAACAGGACACGGCTGGTCAATTTAGCGACAGCAACCACCTGGCCAACCACACCTTTATCGCTGATCACCGGCTGGCCTTCGTAAACACCGTTTACGCTACCTTTGTCGATCACCACCTGATCGCTATACGGATCGTTAACGGTGGAGATCACCTGTGTGACCATTTTCTGCTCATCCTGACGTAACGGCGAGCCAAGCAGTTCACGCAGACGCGCGTTTTCCTGCTTATATTGACCCAGCATCAGCAGCTCACTGTTTTTCAACAGCAGTTCCTGACGCAAAGCCCGGTTTTCGAGTTCGAGTTGATCGCGTGAAGACAAGGTTTGGGAAACGGTGTCGAGTAATTCACGAGGACCATTTGATACAAAGTAGAAAGGACTGACGGCGGTATCCATGTACGTTCTGATCTGGCTGAACGTACCGAGGCGGCTATCGGCAATAATGACACCAAGCGCCACCAGCACCGCCAGAATAAGGCGAAACTGTAGCGACGGGCCACGGCTAAAAATTGGCTTCATAGGCTATGCGTATTCTCGCGTCAGAGAGAAAGGGTAGCTATCTGCTACCCTTTCTCTACCGACTACTCTTCGCTGAACAAGTCGCCGCCGTGCATGTCGATCATTTCCAGCGCCTTGCCACCACCACGGGCGACGCAAGTCAGTGGATCTTCTGCAACTACGACAGGAATACCTGTCTCTTCCATTAACAGGCGGTCGAGGTTACGCAACAGCGCACCACCACCAGTCAGAACCATGCCGCGTTCGGAGATATCAGAAGCCAGCTCCGGCGGGCACTGTTCCAGCGCAACCATCACCGCGCTTACGATACCGGTCAGCGGCTCTTGCAGCGCTTCCAGGATTTCGTTGGAGTTCAGAGTAAAGCCGCGCGGAACACCTTCAGCCAGGTTACGACCGCGAACTTCGATTTCGCGCACTTCATCACCTGGGTAAGCAGAACCGATTTCGTGCTTGATACGCTCTGCGGTGGCTTCACCGATCAGAGAGCCGTAGTTACGGCGCACATAATTAATAATGGCTTCATCAAAGCGGTCACCGCCGATACGCACAGAAGAGGAGTAAACTACGCCGTTCAGGGAGATAACGGCGACTTCCGTCGTACCACCACCAATATCAACCACCATAGAACCGGTTGCTTCTGACACTGGCAGACCTGCACCAATAGCGGCAGCCATCGGCTCTTCAATCAGGAACACTTCACGAGCGCCTGCGCCCTGAGCGGATTCACGGATTGCGCGACGTTCAACCTGCGTCGCACCAACCGGTACACACACCAACACACGCGGACTTGGGCGCATGAAGCTGTTGCTGTGAACCTGCTTGATAAAGTGCTGCAGCATTTTTTCAGTCACGAAGAAGTCAGCGATAACACCGTCTTTCATTGGGCGGATCGCGGCGATGTTGCCTGGGGTACGACCCAGCATCTGCTTCGCGTCATGACCTACTGCGGCCACGCTTTTTGGCGAGCCTGCACGATCCTGACGAATGGCCACAACGGAAGGCTCATTCAATACGATGCCTTGTCCTTTTACATAAATAAGGGTATTCGCGGTACCCAGGTCAATGGACAGGTCATTGGAAAACATGCCACGAAATTTTTTCAACATACTAAGGGATAATCCTGAAAGCTGGGGCGGAAAACAAAATCCGCTTACTTTACCAACCACACGCAGCAGCGACAAGGCGCAAAAATCGTCTGCTACGGTGAAAATTAGTGCAGTACGTTTCCTTTGTTACAAATTCATCCCCTGAATCCATCAGGGCTGAGTAAAGAGTGCGTCCCTCACTTTCATTTGTAACCAGTTAAAGGTCGTTCACTGGCGTTTTGCTCGACATACTCAAAGCTACAGGCGCGATATTCTACGTGAAAACAAATTAAACGGCAGGTCAAACAGAGTATCTTTGCAAATATTTTTTCACATTGGTGTCAAGCGGCTGAGAGGAGGCAAAAAAATCGCCCTGACCACCCGCCACACCGCGCTCTGTCAACATCTGCCATTCGCTCCGTGAGCGCACACCCGTGGCAAATACTTGCGTTCGCGTTCCCTTGCACGCTTCGACCAGGCTCTGAACCAGCAGCTGATTTTCCGTGCGTTTTTCGATATTCCTTACCAGCCCTGGATGTAGTTTCAATAATTCGACATCCAGCTCCTTGATCCAACTGGTACTGACCAGTGTCAAACCCGCCTGAGTCACCGCAACGCGAGCACCCAGCGCATTCATCAAACGCACCACCGGTCGTAAACGGCTGATGTGTTGACAAACATCCGCCTCTGCAAGTTCAAAAATAATGCGCTTACGTTGCGATTTTTCGCATTGCATTAATACATCGCGCAGCCAACGCTGAAAACGCGGGCGAATAAGCGACTCTACAGTAACCTGTAATGCCAGATTTTCCTCAGGCCAAAACGATAAAAATGGAATAAGGCGTGTAATTTGCTGACGATCGTACTCTTCTGACAGACCGAATTGCAGGACCATAGGCAGATATTCCGCAGAAATTACCTCTTCGGTCCCATCAAAAATACGGCACATTAATTCGCGATGATGGACTTGACCATTTTTCAATACCGCCGGTTTTTGGTAAATCCGAGGCCCGCCACGGCTCAACATCTGCTCAATCAACGTTCTCCAGCGTACATTACCACGCCCTTTTTCTGGCAGCGAATCATCGTAAACCGCCCAGCCATTTGCTCCCTGCAACACCGCGTTACGCGTTGCTGCTTCGGCATGTTCCATCACCTGCTCTGTTGCCTGGCCATCACGCCAGGCGCAGATGCCAATGTGTACCATATCGTCCCGGTCGAGCATTTTACTTGGGGGAAGCGCATCAACAGCCTTCAAAAGCTGGTTGGCAATACTTTCAGACTCTTTCAGCGTGCGGTGGGGTAACAACACGGCAAAATCACTTCGGTGATAACGGGCAAGTAATGAGCCGGGATAACGCATAATGAAAGTTGAAAGCAGGTTAATCAGCGTGAAAAGATTGTCTTCCGCCGCCTTACGCCCCCAGGAGTCACGCAGCAGATCAAAATCAGGCAGGCGAATCATCATGACCACACCATGAGTCCCAACCTTTTCCGGATCGTCCAATAGCGTAGCGAGTTGGTTATCAAAGAAGAGACGGTTGTTGAGGCCCGTTTTATTATCTTGTGCGGCATACGAACGAATCAGTGTATCCATCCGACTACGCTGATCGCTGGCGAACTGGATTTCAGAAAGGAGCATATCCAGTGCGCTGCTGGTCCGCGATGGCCATTCATAAACGGAGCCCCGCACCTGAGGGCCGCGCTCACCGTTTAAGATCCGCACAGAACGTGTTTCCAGTAACTCCTGGCCCGCAAGCTGACGACGCAGCCAACGAACGGCAAGGAAAATCAGCAACACAATAAAAGCAACAGAGACGGTAAGTGGCGCAGTGGTCATCAACGAATGGAAATAATTCGCCATCGGGTCCTGGTAAACCATGCGCAGGGTCATGCCGGGATTTTTGAGTGAATGCACAGTCACTTCACGGTATTGAATTAACGTCCCGGCGGGGCGATAAGTGCCCTGGCGCATATGGCTGAAGACCGTATGTTGCCCTTGTTTAATGTCGACCTGGACAATATCGACAGGGACCATCAATTCATCCAACTCGCGCGACAGCGCAGGAAATGATGTGGTGATAAGCCGGGTATCGATAACCGATGCCACTGACTGAACCCGATTGACCAGTTTGTCCTGAATCGCGTTATAAAAACTCAGGGAACACCCAATCAGGGTAACGAATATAGTAAGCCCCGTCAGCAACGTGATAAAAGCTGAAAACTTCGTCGTTAATCGCATCCTTGAGATTACTCCGTGGGTTGATGGGGATAGCTAGTGAGCACTAACTTTCATTACAGGTGCGGCATACTACCAAACCTGGTGTATCTGGCAATTTATTGCGTTAAATCGGCATCGTGTTTCACTGAGCGAGTATAGTCTTCAGAAATTATTTTCCAATCATCATGCGAAGTGAGGACCCTGTATGCAGGCTTTGATCTTAGAACAGCAAGAAGGCAAAACGCTTGCCTCGGTGCAAACCATTGAGGGAAATCGTCTGCCAGAAGGCGACGTTACCGTCGACATCGACTGGTCCAGTCTGAATTATAAAGACGCACTGGCCATCACAGGCAAAGGTAAAATCATCCGCAATTTCCCGATGATTCCTGGTATCGATTTCGCCGGTCGTGTGCATACCAGCGAAGATCCTCGCTTCCATGCCGGACAGCACGTTCTGCTCACCGGATGGGGAGTTGGCGAAAACCACTGGGGTGGGCTGGCCGCTCAGGCACGTGTCAAAGGTGACTGGTTGGTTCCGATGCCGGCAGGCCTGGATGGCCGCAAAGCGATGATCATTGGCACTGCAGGATTTACCGCAATGCTGTGTGTCATGGCGCTGGAAGAGGCCGGTATTCGTCCTGAATCAGGCGAAATCGTAGTCACAGGCGCGAGTGGCGGCGTGGGCAGTACCGCCGTTGCCCTGTTACATAAACTGGGTTACCAGATCGCGGCAGTTTCTGGTCGTGAAAGCACCCATGATTATCTGCGCCGACTCGGTGCAAACCGTATTTTGAGCCGTGAAGAGTTTGCTGAAACTCGCCCGCTGGAAAAACAAGTTTGGGCTGGTGCTGTCGATACCGTTGGAGACAAGGTCCTCGCCAAAGTGCTGGCGCAGATGAACTACGGTGGCTGCGTGGCAGCCTGTGGTCTGGCCGGTGGATTTGCTCTGCCCACAACGGTGATGCCATTTATTCTGCGCAACGTACGTTTGCAGGGTGTCGATTCCGTCATGACTCCTGCGGCACGTCGTGCAGAGGCCTGGGCTCGTCTGGAACGAGATTTACCGGATGCGTTTTATGCTCAGAGTGCCACCGAAATCAGCCTGAGCCAGGCTCCGGAATACGCTAATAAGATCATAAATAACACGTTCCAGGGCCGCGCCCTGGTGAAGATTGCCTAATCTTCAAATTTTCGTGACATATTCGCGCTAACCCTTCTCCTCCGTCATGCTTAGAAAAACGCATGACGGAGGATGCCATGAAAACCAGAAAACTGACGGAAGCCGACGTAACGTCCGAATCTGTCTTTATGTTACAGCGCCGCCAGATCCTGAAAATGCTGGGCATCAGTGCCACGGCTTTAACCCTTTCACCTGCCGCCCACGCCAATCTGCTTGACTGGTTTAAAGGTAACGATCGTCCTAAAGCCCCTTCCGGCCAGCCATTGACGTTCACGAAACCGGAACAATGGCAAAATAACCTCGCACTGACACCAGAAGACAAAGTTACTGGCTACAACAATTTCTACGAGTTTGGCCTTGATAAGGCCGACCCTGCCGCCAACGCTGGTGGAATGAAAACCGATCCCTGGACGCTTAAAATTGATGGGGAGGTGGCAAAACCGCTGACGCTGGATCACCACGAACTCACCACTCGCTTCCCGCTGGAAGAGCGAATTTATCGTATGCGCTGTGTAGAGGCATGGTCGATGGTGGTTCCCTGGGTGGGTTTCCCGCTACATAAATTGCTGGCTATGGTGGAGCCCACCAGTGATGCTAAATATGTCTCTTTCCAGACTCGCTATTCGCCAGAGGAAATGCCGGGACAAAAGGATCGCTTTATCGGCGGTGGTCTTGAATATCCTTATGTGGAAGGATTGCGACTCGACGAGGCGATGCATCCACTGACCCTGCTTACCGTTGGCGTATACGGTAAAGCGCTTCCGCCGCAAAACGGCGCGCCGATTCGCTTAACTGTCCCGTGGAAATACGGCTTTAAAGGCATAAAATCTATCGTCAGCATCAAGCTGACCCGTGAACGTCCACCGACAACCTGGAATCTCGCCGCTCCTGACGAGTACGGTTTTTTCGCCAACGTAAACCCACATGTTGATCATCCTCGCTGGTCGCAAGCGACGGAGCGGTTTATTGGATCAGGCGGCGCACTCGACGTAAAACGTCAACCCACTCTGCTGTTTAATGGCTATGCGGAGGAAGTTGCCTCCCTTTATCGTGGGCTTAATTTACGGGAGAACTTTTAAGTGCGACTGACCGTAAAACAGATCGTCTGGCTGAAAGTGCTATTGCATTTAGCCGGTTTGCTTCCTTTTATCTGGCTGTTTTGGGCAGCCAGTCACGGCTATTTCAGTGCCGACCCGGCCAAAGACATTCAGCACTTTACCGGTAGGATGGCTCTGAAATTTTTACTGGCGACCTTGCTGATTTCACCTTTAGCGCGCTACGCTAAACAGCCACTATTGATACGAACCCGTCGGCTGTTAGGGTTATGGTGCTTTGCCTGGGCGACAATACACCTCACCAGTTATGCATTGCTGGAGCTGGGTATTAACAATCTGGCCTTGCTGAGCCGCGAACTGGCTACACGCCCTTACCTGACTCTGGGCATCATTAGTTGGTTCATCTTACTGGCGCTGACGCTGACGTCGACGCAGTACGCGCAGCGAAAACTGGGCAGACGCTGGCAACTGTTACATAATTTCGTCTATCTTGTCGCGATCCTCGCACCTGTACATTACCTGTGGTCGGTGAAGATCTTATCTCCACAGCCGATCATCTACGCCCTGCTGGCTTTGATGCTTTTAGTCTGGCGTTACAAGAAGTTCCGCCAGTGGTGGAGATAGTTAACGAAACTGTGCGTTTTCCCGCAGATTACTTATCCACCGCGACTCTTTTTCGGATAGCGGTTGATAATCTTCCCTGATAAGACCAGTATTTAGCTGCCAAATGCTACGAAATCGTTATAATGTGCGACCTTGGTTTTCCTGACAGGGGTTTTCAGCCTCTGAAAAGGTGACAATCGCGCATCGAAGGTATATTTTGTTTTTTACCGGAGAATCGCAGGAGATAGCAGCACAATGGCTGACAAGTTCCAGATCTTAGTTTTGAACGGACCGAACCTCAACATGCTCGGAACCCGCGAGCCAGAGAAGTACGGCACGCTGACGCTTAGTGAAATTGTTAACCGTCTGAGTACGGAAGCAGCTTCGCTGAATGTGGATTTGGATCATTTTCAGTCAAATGCGGAGTACGCAATCATCGACCGTATTCATCAGGCTAAAGACAATGTGGACTATATCCTGATCAATCCGGCCGCGTTTACGCACACCAGTGTCGCTATCCGTGACGCCTTGCTGGCGGTGAGTATCCCGTTTATCGAGATCCACCTGAGCAATGTGCATGCGCGGGAGCCGTTCCGCCACCATTCGTATCTGTCTGATATTGCTACAGGCGTTATCTGCGGGCTTGGCGCGGACGGTTATTCATACGCTTTACAGACAGCGGTCAAACGCTTGTCACAATCACACTAAACAAGAGTACGGAACCCACTCATGGATATTCGTAAGATTAAAAAACTGATCGAGCTGGTTGAAGAATCAGGCATCTCCGAACTGGAAATTTCTGAAGGCGAAGAGTCTGTACGCATCAGTCGCGCAGCCCCTGCCGCTAGCTTCCCGGTTATGCAGCAGGCTTATGCTGCACCGATGATGCAGCAGCAACCAGCCCTGTCTAACGCCGTTGCCCCGGCAGCAGAAGCACCGGTTGCAGCAGCCGCAGAAATCAGTGGTCACATCGTACGTTCCCCGATGGTTGGTACTTTCTACCGCACCCCGAGCCCGGACGCTAAAGCGTTCATCGAAATCGGTCAGAAAGTCAACGTAGGCGATACCCTGTGCATCGTTGAAGCCATGAAAATGATGAACCAGATCGAAGCTGACAAGTCAGGCACTGTGAAAGCGATTCTGGTCGAAAGTGGTCAGCCGGTTGAATTTGACGAGCCGCTGGTCGTCATCGAGTAACGAGGCGAACATGCTGGATAAAATTGTTATCGCCAACCGTGGCGAGATTGCTCTGCGTATCCTTCGTGCCTGTAAAGAACTGGGCATTAAGACCGTCGCTGTGCACTCAAGCGCGGATCGCGATTTAAAACACGTATTGCTGGCGGATGAGACGGTCTGTATTGGCCCGGCTCCATCCGTAAAAAGCTATCTGAATATCCCGGCTATCATCAGCGCCGCTGAAATCACCGGCGCGGTGGCAATTCATCCGGGTTATGGCTTCCTTTCTGAGAATGCCAACTTTGCTGAACAAGTTGAACGCTCTGGCTTCATCTTCATCGGCCCGAAAGCTGACACTATCCGCCTGATGGGCGATAAAGTGTCTGCAATCACCGCAATGAAGAAAGCAGGCGTCCCAACTGTACCGGGTTCAGACGGCCCTCTGACCGACGATATGGATGCTAACCGTGCTCATGCTAAACGCATTGGCTACCCGGTTATCATCAAAGCGTCCGGCGGCGGCGGCGGTCGTGGTATGCGCGTTGTGCGTAGCGATACCGAACTGGCGCAATCCATCTCCATGACCAAAGCTGAAGCGAAAGCCGCTTTCAGCAACGACATGGTTTACATGGAAAAATACCTGGAAAACCCACGTCACATCGAAATTCAGGTGCTGGCTGACGGTCAGGGTAACGCTATTTATCTGGCAGAACGTGACTGCTCTATGCAGCGTCGTCACCAGAAAGTGGTCGAAGAAGCACCTGCGCCAGGCATCACGCCAGAATTGCGCCGCTATATCGGTGAACGTTGCTCTAAAGCGTGCGTTGACATCGGCTATCGCGGTGCTGGTACGTTCGAATTCCTGTTCGAAAACGGCGAGTTCTATTTCATTGAGATGAACACCCGTATCCAGGTAGAACACCCGGTTACTGAAATGATCACCGGCGTAGACCTGATCAAAGAACAGCTGCGTATTGCAGCGGGTCAACCTCTGTCCATCAAACAGGAAGAAGTTCAGGTTAAAGGCCATGCGGTAGAATGCCGTATCAATGCCGAAGACCCGAACACCTTCCTGCCAAGCCCGGGTAAAATTACGCGTTTCCACGCGCCGGGTGGCTTTGGTGTACGTTGGGAATCTCATATCTACGCGGGCTATACCGTACCGCCGTACTATGACTCAATGATCGGCAAACTGATTTGCTACGGCGAAACCCGTGATGTGGCAATTGCCCGCATGAAGAACGCCCTGCAAGAACTGATCATCGATGGCATTAAAACCAACGTTGACCTGCAGGTTCGCATCATGAATGACGAGCACTTCCAGCATGGTGGAACTAACATCCACTATCTGGAGAAGAAACTCGGGCTTCAGGAAAAGTAATCGTGCATTAACGTTAAAAGGCCGGATATTCCGGCCTTTTTTATTTCTGGGGATCGTAAACCCCCATAATGTACAATCCCCGCTTTCTTCATCCACAAGGGACAAAAAATGGACACGCGTTTTGTTCAGGCCCATAAAGAAGCGCGCTGGGCGCTGTGGCTGACCCTTCTTTATCTTATTGCATGGTTAGTGACTGCTTACTTACCAGATTCATCGACCGGTTTTACTGGCTTGCCACACTGGTTCGAAATGGCCTGCCTGCTAATGCCACTGGTTTTTATTCTGCTGTGCTGGCTCATGGTTCGATTTGTCTTCCGGGATATTTCGCTGGAGGATAACGATGCAAACTGAAATTATCGCCGTGCTGGTGATCTACCTGATCATCGTGTTTGGCCTTTCAGCTTATGCCATGCGCAAACGTAGCACCGGCTCTTTCCTCAGTGAGTATTTCCTGGGAAGCCGTTCAATGGGCGGTTTCGTCCTGGCAATGACGCTCACAGCAACGTACATCAGCGCCAGCTCGTTTATTGGTGGCCCGGGTGCTGCCTATAAATATGGTCTGGGCTGGGTATTGCTGGCGATGATCCAGGTTCCTACGATCTGGCTGTCACTCGGTATTCTGGGCAAAAAGTTTGCCATACTCGCCAGGCGTTATAACGCCATCACGCTCAATGACATGCTGCAAGCGCGCTATCAGAATCGTGCCGTCGTCTGGATCGCCAGCGTCAGTCTGCTGGTTGCGTTTGTCGGGGCAATTGCCGTTCAGTTTATTGGCGGTGCACGTTTGCTGGAAACCGCGGCCGGTATTAAATATGAAACCGGACTGCTCATTTTCGGGATCACTATTGCGCTCTACACCGCGTTTGGAGGATTTCGCGCCAGCGTCCTGAATGACACGATGCAAGGCATGGTGATGCTGATCGGCACGCTGGTTTTGTTAGTCGGCGTTATTTACGCTGCGGGTGGCCTGCATAATGCGGTACAAACGCTGGAGCAGATCGATCCAAAACTGGTGAGCCCTCACGGGGCTGATGACATCCTTACGCCAACCTTTATGACCTCATTCTGGGTGCTGGTCTGTTTTGGCGTCATTGGTTTACCCCACACTGCCGTGCGCTGTATTTCCTATAAAGACAGTAAAGCCGTCCATCGGGGCATCATCATCGGGACCATTGTGGTGTCGCTGTTAATGCTGGGGATGCATCTGGCTGGTGCACTGGGTCGCGCCGTGTTGCCGCATCTCACCGTTCCGGATCAGGTGATCCCCACGTTGATGGTTCAGGTGCTCCCACCGTGGGCAGCGGGCTTGTTCCTTGCTGCGCCAATGGCGGCCATTATGTCGAACGTCAATGCGCATTTATTGCAGGCCTCAGCCACACTCGTCAAAGATCTGTGGCTCAGCTCGCAGCCGACTAAACTACACAATGAGCATCGCCTGAAGCGAATCTCAACGTGGACCACGCTAATCCTGGGCGTACTGATGATGCTCGCGGCCTGGCGTCCACCAGAGATGATCATCTGGCTAAACCTGCTCGCCTTTGGCGGCCTGGAGGCCGTGTTCCTGTGGCCGCTGGTGCTTGGGCTGTACTGGGAGCGTGCAAACGCCGCTGGCGCATTGAGCGGTATGATTGTAGGCGGTGTGCTTTACGCCCTTCTTGCGACATTTAAAATTCAGTATCTGGGCTTCCATCCGATAGTGCCTTCGTTACTGTTAAGTTTGCTGGCGTTTGTGGTGGGGAACCGTTTCGGTCAGCCCGTCCCGCAGGCCGCTGTAATTTCTACTGATAAATAAAGAGTTTTGCCATGCCGTGGATCCAATTAAAACTGAATACAACCGGCGCAAACGCCGAAGACCTGAGTGATGCATTGATGGAAGCGGGTTCGGTTTCTATCACCTTCCAGGACACACATGACACCCCGGTGTTTGAGCCTCTGCCAGGTGAAACGCGCCTGTGGGGCGATACTGATGTTATCGGCCTGTTTGATGCAGAAACCGACATGAAAGAAGTGGTGGCGATTCTGGAGAATCATCCTCTGCTGGGCGTCGGGTTTGCACATAAAATTGAGCAACTGGAAGACAAAGACTGGGAACGCGAGTGGATGGACAACTTCCATCCGATGCAATTCGGTAAGCGCCTGTGGATCTGTCCAAGCTGGCGCGCCGTGCCAGATGAAAACGCGGTCAACGTAATGCTTGACCCTGGTCTGGCGTTTGGTACGGGTACGCACCCAACGACCTCACTGTGTCTACAGTGGCTGGATGGCCTGGATCTGGAAGGTAAAACGGTGATCGACTTTGGTTGCGGCTCAGGGATCCTCGCCATTGCGGCACTGAAGCTGGGGGCATCCAAAGCCATCGGGATCGATATCGATCCACAAGCCATTCAGGCCAGCCGTGATAATGCCCAACGTAACGGTGTCTCCGATCGTCTTGAGCTGTATCTGCCCGATGCTCAGCCAGAGGTCATGAAAGCCGACGTCGTGGTCGCTAACATCCTGGCTGGCCCATTACGTGAACTCGCACCATTAATCAGCGTACTGCCCGTTGAAGGCGGTTTACTGGGTCTTTCTGGAATCCTGGCCAGTCAGGCCGAGAGTGTCTGTGACGCTTATGCCGATCTCTTTGCGCTTGATCCCGTCGTCGAGAAGGAAGAGTGGTGTCGCATCACGGGTCGTAAGAAGTAAATTCTCTGGCGTGACCACAGCGGTCACGCCGTCTTAACCCGTACGAACCGTTCAAAATAACCTCACCTCATGCAGAATGATCATGTTCTAAAATGCGATACAGATCGCAAAGAAGGCCGATAATCTGCTGCTAAAAACAGCAGATTATCCCGAACAAGTGATTCATTTATTCAGAAATGATGAGAAGTTACGGGAATTTGTAAGCGTCCACAAAATAACCATAAACACATAACATAATGATTTAAATCATTAATAATTTCCTCAATGCACGCTGAGCGGCTATTCCATGATCTACAACAGTGGATTGTTCAAAGTTTGGCCTTTCATCTCGTGCGAAAAATGCGTAATATACGCCGCCTTGCAGTCACAGTATGGTCATTTCTTAACTCATGCGCATCGGACACCACCAGCTCAGAAATCGCCTGATCGCAGCGCCTATGGCAGGTATTACCGACCGGCCGTTCAGGACGTTGTGCTACGAGATGGGAGCCGGGTTAACCGTTTCCGAGATGATGTCGTCTAACCCACAGGTGTGGGAAAGCGATAAATCCCGTCTGCGGATGGTGCACATTGATGAACCAGGTATTCGTACCGTGCAAATTGCCGGAAGCGTACCTGAAGAAATGGCAGATGCCGCGCGTATCAACGTGGAAAGTGGTGCCCAAATTATTGATATCAATATGGGTTGCCCGGCCAAGAAAGTGAATCGCAAGCTTGCAGGTTCAGCCCTTCTGCAATACCCCGACCAGGTGAAATCTATCCTGACGGCGGTTGTGAGTGCGGTGGACGTTCCTGTTACGTTGAAGATTCGCACGGGTTGGTCGCCGGAACACCGTAACTGTGTAGAGATTGCCCAACTGGCCGAAGACTGTGGCATTCAGGCCCTGACCATTCATGGACGCACTCGCGCCTGTTTGTTCAATGGTGAAGCTGAATACGACAGCATTCGGGTAGTTAAGCAGAAAGTTTCCATTCCGGTTATCGCGAATGGTGACATTACTGACCCGCTTAAAGCCAGAGCTGTGCTCGACTATACGGGAGCTGATGCTCTGATGATAGGACGTGCAGCTCAGGGAAGACCCTGGATCTTTCGGGAAATCCAGCATTATCTGGACACTGGGGAGCTGCTTGCCCCACTGCCACTGGCAGAGGTTAAGCGCTTGCTTTGTTCGCACGTTCGGGAATTGCATGACTTTTATGGTCAGGCAAAAGGGTACCGAATTGCGCGTAAACACGTCTCCTGGTATCTCCAGGAGCACGCTCCAAATGACCAGTTTCGGCGCACATTCAACGCCATAGAGGATGCCAGCGTACAGCTGGAGGCGTTGGAGGCATACTTCGAAAATCTTGCGTAATGAAATAAAGAGCTGACAGAACTATGTTCGAACAACGCGTAAATTCTGACGTACTGACCGTTTCCACCGTTAACTCTCAGGACCAGGTAACTCAAAAGCCCCTGCGTGACTCGGTTAAACAGGCACTGAAGAACTATTTTGCTCAACTGAATGGTCAGGATGTTAATGACCTGTATGAGCTGGTATTGGCTGAAGTTGAACAGCCACTGTTGGACATGGTGATGCAATACACCCGCGGTAACCAAACCCGCGCTGCGCTGATGATGGGTATCAACCGTGGTACTCTGCGTAAGAAACTGAAAAAATACGGCATGAACTAATTTCGATTAGCGAAATGCTTGTTTAAAAAGGCGCTACTCGGCATGGGGAAGCGCCTTTTTTATTGCCTTCAACGCGTAGCGTCAAGGGTTTGTAAACCTTCTTTGCTCTCGCTTTTAAACCTCTGCTTTTCGTGTATATTTCCACCACCCTACTGATTCTCTTCTCCTGGAATGGCGCAATGATACGTAAATACTGGTGGCTGGTTGTGTTTGCTGTGTCGGTTTTTATTTTTGACGCACTACTGATGCAGTGGATTGAACTGCTTTCCACCGAGACGGATAAGTGCCGCAACATGAACTCCGTGAATCCTCTCAAACTGGTAAATTGCTCAGATCTCGATTGACCCAAAAATCGCACGAAGATCCTCCTATCTCCTTGATAAAAACAGGGACTTAAATCCCTTTTCGTCATATCGTGACGATGATAATGTCTCAGCCCTTCCCATCTGCCATTGCATCATGCTGCACTGAGAATGAGTTGAACACACCATGCTGGTTAGCCAATACAACCAAATCCTCGTCGTCCTCTCCTTTGTCGTCGCTATCCTTGCTGCCTATACAGCACTGAACATGGCTGCACGCGTTGCCGGAAGCCAGGGCGTTTCTGCTCGCATCTGGCTAGCTGGAGGTGGCGTTGCCATGGGGATCGGTGTGTGGGCGATGCATTTCATCGGCATGCTGGCAATGGAGTTGTCTATGAGCATGAGCTATAGCCCTGGACTGACTCTACTCTCAATGGCGATTGCTATTGGTTCGTCATTGTTTGCGCTTTGGCTCGTCAGTTGTGAGAAGCTTCGTTTGCGCCGGCTTCTGCCCGGCGCACTGGTGATGGGAATGGGTATCGTCGCCATGCATTACACCGGTATGGCCGCGCTGGAAACCACTCCAGGGATTGTATGGGATAAAACCTGGGTGGCTATTTCCGTGCTGATTGCTCTCGCTGCCTCACTTGCTGCACTATGGCTGACATTTCGCCTGCGGCATGAAGCCGCTCAGGTAGCACTGATGCGTCTGGGTGCGGCTATCACAATGGGGATAGCCATTGCGGGTATGCACTACGCAGGCATGAAGGCCGCACAGTTCCCGACCGCCACCATGATGCATCACGATGGTATTAACGGCAGTTGGCTGGCTGTGCTGGTGAGCGTCGTTGCACTGTCCATTCTGGGTATTACGTTGCTCGTCTCTATGCTGGATGCCCGCCTGCAGGCGAGAACCTCTTTGCTGGCCTCTTCTCTCGCTGAGGCCAACCGCGAGCTGGCACAACTGGCGCTACACGATACCCTGACCCGGCTGCCAAACCGGATTCTGCTGGAAGACCGACTCGATCAGGCCATCAGCAAGGCTGATCGTGAAGGGACACATTTCGCCCTGATGTTTATGGATCTTGATGGCTTCAAAACGATCAACGATGCCTATGGGCATGACGTCGGGGATAAGTTGTTAGTCGCTGTGACTCAGCGCTTATTACAGCCCTTGAAAGGCCAATACACGCTTGCACGTATCGGTGGCGATGAGTTCGTTATGTTGGCCGAAATTGGAGGCCCTGATGATGCCGCCTCGCTGGCAAACTCGCTGGTACGTGCGATTGATAGTCCCTTCAATCTGGATCCTTATGAACTGGTCGTCACCCTCAGTATCGGCATCGCACTCTACCCTCATGATGGTCAGAACGATCGTGAACTGATGTTTAACGCAGATGCTGCGATGTATCACACCAAACATATGGGCCGAAACGGCTATCACTTTTTCCAGCCCTCGATGAACACACTGGCGCAGACACATTTACAGTTAATGAATGATCTGTGGCTGGCGATTGATCGTAATGAATTACGTCTGCTCTATCAGCCGAAATTCCACGCACCAGCAGGCCCGATTCTCGGTTTCGAAGCACTGCTTCGCTGGCAGCATCCAAAACAAGGTTTACTCACTCCGGATATGTTCCTGCCCCTGGCTGAAAAAACAGGGCTGATCATTCCTATCGGTAACTGGGTGATAAATGAAGCCTGCCGCCAGCTACGTGAATGGCATATTCAGGGGCATCATGACTGGTCAATGGCCGTCAACTTATCAACATTGCAGTTCGAGCAACCGTCGCTGGTTAAGTCAGTTCTTGACTGCCTGGCACGCCACAATGTGCCACCCGAAATGCTGATCCTTGAAGTGACTGAAACCACAGCGATGAGCAATCCTGATGAAAGCGTACGCGTCCTCACTGAACTGACTGATGCAGGCGTGAAAGCGTCAATCGATGACTTTGGTACGGGGTATTCCAGTTTGTTGTATCTCAAACGACTCCCTGCCTGCGAACTCAAAATCGATCGTGCTTTTGTTAAGGAGTTAAGCGGAGAAAGCGATGATGCCACAATTGTCTCAGCTATTGTCGCGCTGGCAAAAACGTTAAATCTGAAAGTGGTTGCTGAGGGGGTTGAAACCGAAGCACAGCAGGAATTTCTCACTGAGTTGGGTTGTAATACACTGCAAGGATATCTGTTAGGCAAACCGGTTACTGCTCAAACCGTCGAAGAGCTTTGCCTTCGCGGAGAAATACCGGCATATAAACATGACATGCCGTTATGACGCGGCATCATAAGTCACATACGGCATTCGCGTAATATGCAGTGTCGTCAGGATGTTATCCACCAATGCAGGAGCCTGCTGGTAAAGGTTAAAACTGTCGCGATTCATTAACCAGTTTTTAATTAATCCGCTAAAGAATCCATGAAAGACGATCAACGCAAGATCAATGTTCACGTGTGATGAGATAACTTTTTTTGAAATGCACAACTCGAGTGTTTTACGAAGATAATCATCACTAATACCAATACGTTTCCGAATTTCACACTCTGAAACCATATCATTATTAAATTCACACTTATGATACAGAATTTGTAAAAGTGCACACTGCCGTGGTTCATGAGCGATATATTGCAATGCCGTTATAAATTGCTCACGAAGCATTAATAAGGGATCATCTCCTGCCGAAAGTAACAAACGATCGCTAATCATGTCACGTAGTGGCATTTGCTGTTCCCATATTGCATTAAATATCTCTGCTTTACTGGAAAAGTGCCAGTATACCGCACCACGTGTTACGTTCGCGGCATCAGCAATATCGGTAAGCGTCGTATTTGCCACCCCTCGCGTAGCAAATTGTCCAATAGCCGCTTCAATCAACGACTGCCGAGTCTGTTGTGCCTCTTCTTTCTTCCTGCGCACCATAAATTGTTACTCACTACTCATAGGATTGTGACACTACCTGGAATCACCGAAATGGTTTTATAAGAAGTATTCACCATAATCAGAATTAATGATGTACAAAAAAAGTCAGCGGTCATATTCATAATAACGACAAATAATTATGCAAATCAAATTCACCAAACAAATAAATTACGTTACTAAAAACACATTTGCGCCGTTACTTTGCCAGAATTGTGTTGCTGATTATACTGGGCTTGATTCTGATTTTTATGCACTGACCTTACCTCCGCACTTATAAATTAAAGAATATTAAATACTCTCATTATTATACGCGGCACTTTTTGGTCTTCTTGCTCATCAATTTCTCACCGATTCACGGCAATTATCGGTTAATTGGTATTTAAAGGAACAGTAATGACAATTCATTTCAGGCTCTTACCCTTATCCGGTTTTATTGTCTGTGCCGCACTACTCAGCGGATGCGATGGACAGGAAAACCAGCAACAACATGCCCAGGCTCCTCAGGTCACAGTCCACATAGTGAAAAGTGCACCACTGGCGGTGACAACAGAATTACCCGGCAGAACAGATGCTTTTCGCGTAGCAGAAGTGCGTCCTCAGGTTAACGGAATCGTTCTGCGCCGCAATTTTACGGAAGGGAGTGATGTGAAAGCAGGTGAATCCCTTTATCAAATTGACCCTGCAACATACCAAGCGGCCTATGACAGCGCAAAAGGTGAACTGGTGAAAGCCCAGGCGGCAGCGAATATTGCCCACCTGACGGTGAAACGTTATATCCCTCTTGTGGGTACGCAGTATGTCAGTAAGCAAGAGTACGATCAGGCCGTTGCGACCGCTCAACAAGCGGAGGCGGGTGTCATCGCCGCACAGGCCGGTGTGGAAAGTGCGCGAATCAACCTTGCCTATACCAAAGTCACCTCCCCTATCGACGGACGTATTGGAAAATCCAGTGTCACCGAAGGGGCGTTGGTCACGAACGGGCAGGCTACGGCACTGGCAACCGTACAACAGCTAGATCCAATATATGTCGATGTAACACAATCCAGTACGGATTTTATGCATCTGAAGCAGTCGAGCCTGCAAAAAGGGGAAAGCACCAGTACCGTTGAACTGCTAATGGAAAACGGGCAGCCCTATCCGCTGAAAGGCACGCTGCAATTTTCTGATGTGACGGTAGACGAAAGCACTGGCTCTATCACCCTTCGGGCGATCTTCCCAAACCCTCAGCACATGTTACTGCCAGGTATGTTCGTACGCGCTCGCATCGACGAGGGTCTGCAGCCTGATGCCATTCTGGTTCCGCAGCAGGGCGTTACTCGTACACCTCGCGGTGATGCCACCGTGCTTGTCGTCAATGAAAAAAACCAGGTTGAGTCACGCACCGTGGTTGCGGCGCAGGCCATTGGCGATCGCTGGCTGATTACCGAAGGTTTGAAGAACGGTGAGCGTGTCATTGTCAGTGGTCTCCAGAAAGTCCACCCTGGGGCCATTGTCGTGGCAACGCCGGATATATCAGCCAATACAGCCAGTAAGGGTTGAGAATATGGCTAATTTCTTTATTCAAAGGCCCGTTTTTGCGTGGGTGCTCGCCATCATCCTGATGATCGCCGGTGGACTGGCAATTCTGAAACTACCAGTCGCCCAGTATCCAACCATTGCACCGCCTGCTGTGGCTGTAACGGCAACCTATCCTGGTGCTGATGCCCAAACCGTGCAGGATACCGTTACACAGGTTATCGAACAGAACATGAACGGTATCGATAACCTGATGTACATGTCATCCACCAGCGATGCATCCGGTAGCGTCACCATAACACTCACCTTCCAGTCGGGAACCGATCCGGATATCGCCCAGGTTCAGGTTCAGAACAAGCTTCAGCTCGCCATGCCGTTGCTGCCACAGGAAGTACAGCAGCAGGGGATCGGCGTGGAGAAATCCAGCAGTAGCTTCCTGCTGGTTGCAGGCTTTGTGTCGGACAATAAAAATCTGACGCAGGATGATATCTCCGATTACGTTGCCTCCAACGTCAAGGATGCTATCAGCCGTACAACAGGTGTCGGTGATGTTCAATTATTTGGTGCGCAATATGCGATGCGTATCTGGCTCGACAGTAATGCGTTGAATAAGTACCAGTTAACGCCGCTGGATGTTATCAACCAGCTAAAAACGCAGAATAATCAGATTGCTGCAGGACAGTTGGGCGGGACACCTTCAGTACCTGGGCAGCAGTTAAACGCCTCTATCATTGCCCAGACCCGTTTAAAAACACCGGAAGAGTTTGGCCGTGTGACGCTAAAGGTAAACCAGGACGGCTCTATGGTGCATCTGAAGGATGTGGCCCGCATTGAGCTGGGTGGCGAAAACTACAACATGGTCACCAAAATCAATGGTCAGGCGGCAACGGGGCTGGGGATTAAGCTGGCGACAGGGGCTAACGCACTGGATACCGCTGCAGCAATCAAAACTAAACTTGCCCAGTTGCAACCGTTCTTCCCACAGGGACTGAAAGTTGTTTATCCGTACGATACAACTCCCTTTGTGAAAATCTCGATTCATGAAGTAGTAAAAACACTCTTCGAAGCCATCATTCTCGTCTTCCTAGTGATGTACCTGTTCCTGCAAAATCTGCGTGCGACGCTCATTCCCACAATCGCAGTTCCGGTTGTACTGCTCGGGACATTTGCCGTGTTGGCCGCGTTTGGTTTCTCCATCAACACCCTGACGATGTTTGGGATGGTGCTGGCAATCGGTCTGCTCGTCGATGATGCCATTGTGGTTGTCGAAAACGTCGAACGTGTGATGGTTGAAGATAAACTGCCACCAAAAGAGGCAACGCAGAAGTCCATGGAGCAAATTCAGGGCGCACTGGTCGGTATCGCGATGGTGCTCTCTGCCGTATTTATCCCGATGGCCTTTTTTGGCGGGTCGACAGGCGCGATCTATCGCCAGTTCTCACTCACGATTGTTTCCGCCATGGCGCTGTCTGTTTTAGTTGCCCTAATTCTGACACCAGCGTTATGTGCAACCTTGCTTAAGCCCGTTACCAATGAACATCACGACAAAAAAGGCGGCTTCTTTGGCTGGTTCAACGCCCTCTTTGAAAAGAGCGTGAACCATTACAGCAACAGCGTCAGCGGTATTTTACGTAAAACGGGTCGCTACTTACTGGTCTATGTGGTTATCGTTGGCGGCATGGCTGTATTGTTCCTGCGTTTACCAACCTCCTTCCTGCCAGAAGAGGATCAGGGTGTATTTATGACCATGGTTCAGCTACCCGCAGGGGCAACGCAGACACGTACACAGCAAGTTCTCGATCAGGTTCAGGATTATTATCTGAGCAAAGAAAAGGAGAATGTTGAGTCGGTCTTCACTGTTAACGGTTTTAGCTTTAGCGGCCAGGGGCAAAACTCAGGTATCGCCTTTGTGAGCCTAAAACCCTGGGAAGAACGTCCTGGTAGTAAAAACGGTGTTGAGGCAATTGTAGGCCGTGCGATGAAAGCGTTTAGCCAGATAAAAGATGGTTTAGTCTTTCCGTTTAATCTGCCCGCGATTATCGAACTGGGAACGGCAACCGGGTTTGATTTTGAACTCATTGACCAGGCGAACCTGGGGCATACACAACTTACACAAGCAAGAAATCAGTTGCTTGGCATGGTAAAAGATCATCCTGACCTGCTGGTCCGTGTACGTCCTAACGGTCTGGAGGATACGCCACAATTCAAACTGGATGTTGATCAAGAGAAGGCGCAAGCACTGGGTGTGAGCCTGTCTGATATTAATCAGACGATCTCAACGTCATTAGGCGGAACCTATGTAAATGACTTTATCGATCATGGTCGAGTGAAAAAAGTCTATGTTCAGGCCGACGCCCGCTTCCGTATGCTGCCTGGCGACATCAACACACTCTATGTACGCAGTGCAAACGGTGAAATGGTCCCTTTTTCTGCCTTTAGCAACGCTCACTGGGTTTCAGGTTCACCGCGACTGGAACGTTACAATGGGATGCCATCCATGGAGATCCTCGGCGAATCCGCCCCAGGTAAGAGTACCGGCGAGGCCATGGCGATGATGGAAAGCCTTGCATCAAAACTGCCTTCAGGCATTGGATATGACTGGACAGGCATGTCTTACCAGGAACGCCTCTCCGGCAACCAGGCTCCCGCACTGTATGCCATTTCACTGATGGTGGTGTTCTTATGTCTGGCTGCACTTTATGAAAGCTGGTCTATTCCGTTCTCCGTAATGCTGGTCGTGCCTTTAGGGGTTATCGGTGCACTTCTCGCAGCCTCGTTACGCGGGTTGAATAATGACGTTTATTTCCAGGTCGGTCTGCTCACCACAATCGGATTATCGGCCAAGAATGCCATCCTGATTGTTGAGTTTGCTAAGGACCTGATGGAGAAAGAAGGCAAAGGCATTGTCGAAGCCACTCTGGAAGCATCAAGGATGCGTCTTCGCCCAATCCTGATGACTTCATTGGCATTTATTCTTGGTGTCATGCCACTGGTGATAAGCAGTGGTGCCGGCAGCGGAGCACAAAATGCCGTCGGGACAGGTGTAATGGGGGGAATGTTATCTGCAACGCTTCTCGCCATTTTCTTCGTGCCGGTATTCTTTGTGGTTGTCAGACGTCGGTTTACACGTCATCAGGATTAATACATGACGAAAAGGCACTCACCGTGCCTTTTCATTTTGACCACCGCGACCCGTTATTGAGATTATCTATAACAAATAAAACCCAGCAGTATTTACATTAAGTCTGATTGAAAATTCTCATAACTTCATATTTTCTCCACTAATTAATCTGCAATCCCGATTTCCTCCACGATTTTTACAATCCACATAATTTGAGATTATTCCTCGTGCAACGCTGGCGTACCACAATGGTAAAATAGCCACAGATTCGCTAATTGCTCTCCCGGTTTTAAAGCGAATGAGAGAAAATACTGAGGTAACATCATGAAAAGATTCATTTCCGTTGCACTTCTCGCTGCGCTGCTTGCTGGTTGCGCGCACGATTCTCCATGTGTACCGGTATACGACGATCAGGGCAGGCTTGTTCATACCAACACCTGCATGAAAGGCACAACCCAGGATAACTGGGAAACAGCAGGTGCAATCGCCGGTGGTGCAGCTGCCCTCGCAGGCCTGACATTAGGTATCGTCGCATTGACCAAGTAATGTCCAGGGCGTGAATTCACACTT
Organism: Lelliottia sp. RWM.1; assembly: GCF_016859735.1. Taxonomy (NCBI): domain Bacteria; kingdom Pseudomonadati; phylum Pseudomonadota; class Gammaproteobacteria; order Enterobacterales; family Enterobacteriaceae; genus Lelliottia; species Lelliottia sp. RWM.1. The sequence continues at coordinate 289,049 of NZ_WLVC01000002.1, forward strand.
CAGAAAGCGCGGCATTGCCCGCGCTTTTGCTTTCTGCTGTTGTAAATAGGTGTTGCTTTGAAATAGTGCAGCATTTTCAGATAAGTAAAAAAATAGCCCTGAATTATTCCTGACGAATAATTCAATTCTGATTACCATCACACCTTTTTTATGTATCCATTTAGTTTTTACATTCCATTGTGATGATTTTCACATATTAATCACATTAAATACCCTGCCAATATTCACGTCCGAAATCATCTATTGTTTTCGCCTAATACTTCAGAAAACTTTTGCTCTAATTTGTGGCGCAGGTTGTCATTTCGCACCATTTCGGGGCGCTCGATTTATTTAACCCTGTCTACACTCTGCATTATGCGTTCAATTATCTCTTATTTTGTTGAACGTAAAACCTGGCATTACGTTTGCTTTATATACGTTGGCCAATGCCACAGACAGGTCAAAGCGTTTTAAAACGCCTCTATAACGATAAATTTCGCCACACAGGATGCATTATGAAAAAGACGATGATAGCCAGCCTGGCCGCCGCGGGCGTGTTGTTTGCTGTAGCCAGTCAGGCCCACGCGGGCACGACACTTGATGCCGTAAAAAAGAAGGGCTTTGTGCAGTGCGGGATCAGTGACGGGTTACCTGGCTTCTCTTATGCCGACGCCAACGGCAAATTTACCGGTATTGATGTTGATGTGTGCCGTGGTGTTGCAGCAGCCGTGTTCGGTGATGACAGCAAAGTAAAATATACCCCGTTGACGGCGAAAGAACGCTTCACTGCACTGCAATCTGGTGAAGTTGATATGCTCTCCCGCAATACCACCTGGACCTCTTCTCGTGACGCTGGTATGGGCATGTCATTTACCGGTGTCACCTACTATGACGGTATCGGTTTTCTTACCCACAACAAAGCTGGCCTGAAAAGCGCTAAAGAACTGGATGGCGCGACGGTTTGTATTCAGGCTGGTACAGACACAGAACTGAACGTCGCTGACTATTTTAAAGCGAACAAGATGAAGTACACGCCAGTCACCTTCGATCGCTCTGACGAATCCGCAAAAGCACTGGAATCCGGGCGCTGCGATACGCTGGCATCAGACCAGTCTCAGCTGTATGCCTTGCGTATCAAATTGAGCAATCCTGCTGAGTGGATTGTATTACCTGAAGTAATTTCCAAAGAGCCTCTCGGCCCTGTTGTCCGCCGCGGCGACGAAGACTGGTTCTCCATTGTACGCTGGACCTTGTTTGCCATGTTGAACGCCGAAGAAATGGGGATCAACTCGAAAAACGTCGATGAAAAAACAGCTAATCCTTCAAATCCTGATATGGCCCACCTTCTGGGTAAAGAAGGTGATTTCGGCAAGGATCTTAAACTGGACAATAAGTGGGCCTATAACATCATCAAACAGGTTGGCAACTACTCTGAGATCTTTGAGCGCAACGTAGGATCGGAAAGCCCGCTGAAGATCAAACGTGGCCAGAACAATCTCTGGAATAACGGCGGCATTCAGTACGCACCGCCAGTACGTTAAGTATCGAGCTGTAACGGGCACTGCACATGCAGTGCCCAGTCCAGAGTCATGGTTACCGAGGTTTCTTTATGTCCCATCGCCGCTTTGCCGTAAAAGGATCATTATCCTTTTCTCATCCTGCGGTCCGCGCCTGGCTATTCCAGATTATTGCCATCGTCGCCGTTGTGGCTGTCGCCATTTATTTAATCCACAACACCGTTACTAATCTGAGTAATCGCGGCATTACGTCCGGCTTTGCGTTCCTGGATCGCAGTGCGGGTTTTGGTATTGTCCAACACCTTATCGATTATCAGGAAGGAGATACTTACGGCCGCGTATTCGTGGTCGGTTTGCTGAATACACTGTTAGTCTCAGCGCTCTGTATTGTGTTCGCTTCGGTGCTCGGATTTTTCATCGGACTGGCTCGGTTATCTGAAAACTGGTTATTAAGAAAACTGTCGACAATTTACATCGAAACGTTTCGTAATGTTCCTCCACTGCTACAGATATTTTTTTGGTACTTCGCTGTATTACGTAACCTCCCAGGCCCACGCCAGGCAGTGGATGCTTTTGACCTTTTTTACCTGAGCAATCGCGGGCTATATATCCCCTCACCTCAGATTGCTGAAGGACTGTTTGCGTTTATCATTGCCATCGCCATTGATCTCACCATTTCAGCAGGGGTTTTTCGTTATAACCGTAAACATCAGATTAAAACCGGCCAACTTCGTAAGACATGGCCAACAGCAGCAGCTCTTATCATTGGCTTACCGTTATTAACCCACTGGATTTTTGGCGCAGCCCTTCACTGGGATATCCCGCACTTACGCGGTTTCAATTTCCAGGGTGGAATGGTACTTATCCCTGAGCTGGCGGCTCTTACACTGGCACTATCGATCTACACCTCTGCATTTATTGCCGAAATTATCCGCTCGGGAATTCAGGCTGTTCCTTACGGTCAGCATGAGGCAGCTCGCTCCCTGGGGTTGCCAAATACAGTGACGCTTCGCCAGGTGATTATTCCGCAAGCGCTACGCGTCATTATTCCTCCACTCACCAGCCAGTATCTCAACATCGTCAAAAACTCATCACTGGCAGCTGCCATTGGCTATCCCGATATGGTCTCACTGTTCGCCGGAACCGTACTTAACCAGACCGGGCAAGCGATTGAAACCATCGCCATCACAATGTCTGTCTATCTGATCATCAGTCTGGCAATTTCATTGTTGATGAACATTTATAACCGTCGCATCGCATTGATTGAGCGCTAAGGAGCCATGATGACAAAAGCGATATTGTCTCACCCTTCGCGTCCTGCCAGATCTGGCGGTGGGCGTTTCATCGTGTGGGCGCGCAAAAATCTGTTTTCCAGCTGGAGTAACAGCCTGCTCACCATTGTGTGTTTGTGGCTAATATGGGAACTGATCCCGCCGTTAGTAAACTGGGCGTTTTTGCAGGCCAACTGGATAGGCTCAACCCGTGCCGACTGTACAAAAGCCGGGGCATGCTGGGTATTCATCCATGAACGTTTTGGTCAATTCATGTATGGATTGTACCCACACGAACAACGTTGGCGGATCAACCTGGCGCTGGTTATCGGCCTGCTATCAATCACACCAATGTTCTGGAAAACGCTGCCATATCGTGGGCGCTATATAGCCTGTTGGGCTGTTGCCTATCCGATTATTGTGTGGATTTTGCTGTATGGAGGCTTCCTGGGACTGGAGCGAGTCGAAACACGTCAGTGGGGCGGCTTAACACTGACGCTCATTATCGCCTCTGTGGGAATAGCCGGTGCACTGCCATGGGGCATTTTGCTGGCACTTGGTCGTCGGTCAAAAATGCCAGTCGTACGCGTGCTTTCCGTTATCTTTATCGAGTTCTGGCGCGGTGTGCCGCTCATTACGGTTCTGTTTATGTCTTCCGTTATGTTGCCTTTGTTTATGGCTGAAGGTACGACGATCGATAAGCTGATCCGTGCCCTTGTCGGGGTCATTCTTTTCCAGTCCGCCTATGTTGCCGAAGTCGTGCGTGGTGGTCTTCAGGCCTTGCCTAAAGGTCAGTATGAAGCAGCCGAGTCATTGGCACTTGGTTACTGGAAAACTCAAGGGTTGGTGATATTGCCGCAGGCACTCAAGTTAGTCATTCCAGGATTAGTGAATACCATCATTGCACTCTTCAAGGACACCAGTCTGGTGATTATTATCGGATTGTTCGATCTCTTCAGCAGTGTGCAACAAGCCACCGTGGATCCCGTCTGGCTGGGCATGTCGACCGAAGGTTATGTCTTTGCTGCACTCGTTTACTGGATTTTCTGTTTTAGCATGTCGCGCTACAGCCAGCATCTGGAAAAGCGCTTTAACACCGGGCGTACACCGCACTGAGGATATTATGAGCCAGATTACTATGACACCTGCCGACGCGATGATTACGCTGGAAAACGTCAATAAATGGTACGGACAGTTTCACGTACTGAAAGATATCAATTTGAAGGTAAAACAAGGAGAGCGAATTGTTCTTTGCGGGCCTTCAGGTTCAGGGAAATCAACAACAATTCGCTGTATTAACCACCTTGAGGAGCATCAGCAGGGACGTATTGTTGTCGATGGTATCGAATTGAATGAGGATATTCGTAATATCGAACGCGTACGTCAGGAAGTTGGGATGGTATTCCAGCATTTTAACTTGTTCCCACATCTGAGCGTTTTGCAGAACTGTACGCTGGCGCCTATCTGGGTTCAAAAAATGCCTAAAAAGGAAGCCGAAGCACTGGCGATGCACTACCTGGAACGTGTACGAATTGCTGAACATGCCAATAAGTTTCCAGGCCAGATATCAGGCGGCCAACAGCAGCGTGTAGCGATAGCTCGCTCATTATGCATGAAGCCAAAGATTATGCTGTTTGATGAGCCTACATCCGCCCTCGATCCGGAAATGGTGAAAGAGGTACTGGATACTATGATTGGACTGGCACAGTCCGGGATGACCATGCTCTGTGTGACGCATGAGATGGGGTTTGCCAGAACGGTAGCGGATCGGGTGATCTTTATGGATCGCGGGGAAATTGTTGAGCAAGCACCGCCAGACGAATTCTTTGCTCATCCTAAGTCAGAACGTACTCGAGCATTCCTGTCGCAGGTTATTCATTAATAATTTCGTTGCCCGGAGGCGTTCGCTTACCGGGCCTACGATGATATTTCTGTATTGCAAAAACGCAAAAAGGCCATCCGAAAGGATGGCCTTCTCACTTATTTGATGTCTGGCAGTTCCCTACTCTCACATGGGGAGACCCCACACTACCATCGGCGCTACGGCGTTTCACTTCTGAGTTCGGCA